>JBIJDO010000276.1:0-4473 GCA_044344105.1 Tabrizicola sp. | reverse complement strand
GATCGACGCCTCGGCGACGGTCAGCGGCGAAGAGCGGCTGCGGACGCTCGACTTTGAACAGATGAGCACCGAGGAGATGGCCCGGGCGCGGCGCATGCTGGCGCGGCTCGCCCTGCCGGTCAGGCCGGTGCCGACGCGGCGGATGCGGGTGGACCCTTCGGGAAGCCGGATAGACGCCGGGGCGACCTTGCGCGCGGCGGCCCGGCGCGGGGGTGAGATCGCGGCGCCGATCTGGCAGGTGGCGCGGCTGCGCTGGCCCAATTTGGTGGTCCTCTGCGACATTTCGGGGTCGATGAACACCTATTCGCGGATGGTGCTGCAGTTCGTCCATGCGGTGGCGAACCGGCGCGGTCAGGGCTGGGCGCGGGTGCATGCCTTCACCTTCGGCACGCGGCTCACCAACATCACCCGCCACCTGCAGGACCGGGATGTCGATGCGGCACTTGCGGCGGCGGGGCGGCAGGCGCAGGACTGGTCGGGGGGCACGCGGATCGGGTCGTGCCTGCATGCGTTCAACCGGGACTGGTCGCGCCGCGTGCTGGGGTCGGGGGCGGTGGTGTTGCTCATCACCGACGGGCTGGACCGAGATGACGCGCTGCAACTGTCGCGCGAGGCAGAGCGGCTGCATCTTTCGTGCCGCCGGTTGATCTGGGTCAACCCGCTCCTCCGCTGGGACGGGTTCGCGCCGAAGGCGGGGGGCATCCGGGCGATCCTGCCGCATGTCGACAGTCTTCGCGCCGGACATTCGGTGGCCTCGCTGCAGGGGCTGGCCGAAGCGGTGTCGCAGACCGGCGACCGGGGCGAGCGCGACCGGCTTCTGCGGCTGATGGCGGCGGAGCGGGATTAGCGCAAGACATTGAGAAGTATGAAAAATTTTCCAGAAAATTTTTGGACTGCTCTTGTCGGGCCGGCGCCTATCGGCGGACGAGCGCATCCTGCAGGACCGAGCGGACCACATCTCCGGGCACGTCGTCCGCCACGAAAGACCGGCCGATCCCGCGCGCCAGGACAAAGCGCAGGCGGCCGTCGATCACCTTCTTGTCCTGGCCCATCAGGGTGATGAGCCCATCGGCATCGGGCAGGTCGCCGGGGATGTCGGCGAGGTCAAGTTTCATCCCCATGGCGGCGATATGGGCGCGGACGCGGCTGGGGTCTTCCTGCGGGCAAAGGCCAAGGCGGGCGGACAACTCGAACGCGAGGGCACAGCCGATGGCGACACCTTCGCCGTGCAGGAGGCGGTCGGAATAGCCGGTGGCCTTTTCCAGTGCGTGGCAGAAGGTGTGGCCGAGGTTCAGGAGCGCGCGTTCGCCTTCCTCGGTCTCGTCGCGCGCGACGATCCCGGCTTTCATCTCGACGCTTCGGGTCACGGCGTGGAGGCGCGCCTGCGGGTCGCCCCGGCGGAGGGCGGGGCCATGGACCTCCAGCCAGTCGAAGAAGGCGGCATCGCCGAGAAGGCCGTATTTCACCACCTCGCCGTAGCCGGACAGCAGATCGCGGTCGGGAAGGGTGGCCAAGGCGTCGATGTCGGCGAGGACGAGGCTTGGCTGATGGAACGCGCCGACGAGGTTCTTTCCTTGCGCGGTGTTGATCCCGGTCTTGCCGCCGACCGAGCTGTCGACCTGTGCCAGAAGCGTGGTCGGCAGCTGCACGAAGCGGACGCCCCGGCGCAGGATCGCGGCGGCAAAGCCGACAAGATCGCCGATCACCCCGCCGCCGAGGGCCACCACGATGTCGCGGCGTTCGACCCTGGCCTCGAGGAGCCATTCGGTGCTGCGGGCGAGGTTGTCCCAGGTCTTGGTGCCCTCGCCCGGGGGAAGCGTGAGCGCGGTGGACGCGATGCCTTCGGCCTGAAGCGCTGCGATCAGGGTGGCCAGATGTTCGGCGGCGACGGTTTCGTCGGTGACGATGGCGACGCGCTTGCGGCGGAGGAGCGGCGCGATCTCGGCCCCGGCGCGGCTCAGGAGGCCCCGGCCGATGCGCACCTGATAGGACCGCGCGCCAAGCTCTACCGGGACTGTCTTCACGCCTTACCCCTCCAGCACGTCGGGCCGCGCGGCCAGCGCCGTGACGACACGCGCGGCCATGTCGTCAACCGACCGTTCGGCGGCGCTGTCCACCGCAAGATCGGCCTGCGCATAGAACGGATGGCGGCTGTCGTAAAGCGCGCGCAGCGTTTCGCGCGGGTTCTCGGTGCGCAGGAGCGGTCGGGTGGTCTTGTGCCGGACGCGCTGCCAGAGAAGATCGAGATCGGCGCGGAGCCAGACCGAGACACCGACATCGTGGATAAGCTGGCGGTTCGCCTCGGACAGGAAGGCCCCGCCGCCGGTTGAAAGGACGCAAGGGGTGCCGCGCAGGAGGCGGCTGATCACCTCGGTCTCGCGGGCGCGGAAGAAGGGTTCGCCGTCGCGTTCGAAGATCTCGGCAATGCTGCGGCTGGCGGCGCGGACGATCTCTTCATCGCTGTCGCGGAAGGCGACGCCCAACTGGCGGGCAAGGGCGGTGCCGACGGCGGTCTTGCCCGCCCCCATCATGCCCACCAGAACCACCGTCTTTGCCAGCCGTGCCATGCCACCCTGTCACCCGGTTCCGAAGGCAAGGACTTGCCGACCGGAAATCTTGCACCCTCAATGGCGTGAAGTTTTCCCGAATGCTATATACATTCGCAACGGGACCTGCCCGCTTGGCCCCTATGGCCGGATCGGGCGGCAATAACAGCCGGACGGGTCAAACCCGACGGGCGGGAAGACGAGGAAGGGCACGTCGATGGGTCGGATCATCAAAGCGTTGGTATTGCTGTTAATTTTTGGATTTGTCGGCCTGACTGGCTTTGCCTATCTGGGCGACCTTTCCCCAAAGCAGGGCGAAGTGAAAAAGCCAGTGGTGCTGAATGCGGACTAGTGCGGCGGGGGTACTGTTCCTTCTGATCAGCGGGACCGGGGTTGCAGCCCAGGACCAGGGCGCTTCGGGCGGACCCTTGTCCGCGATCGACTGGCTGTCGCAGTCGGTGGCCAGCGCGCCGGCGACCGGGTCTTCCGGCGGCGTTGCCATCGCCATCGACGAGCCGCCGGTCACCGAAGCGGGGGGGGCGATCCCTTCGACCGTGACGACCTCGGCGCTGGACGGGCCGTCGCCAGACGGCGCCGGACTGATGTCACCCGCCGTTTCGGGCCTGCCGCGCGACCTTTGGGGGGCGGGCCTGACCCGCGAGATTGCCGAGAAGCTGGTCGCGCATCCAGACGACGATCTGCCCGCGCTGCGCCAGCTGTTCCTGACCATCCTTCTGGCTGAAGTCGCGGCTCCGGTAGACGCGGGGGGGCGCGGCGCGCTGCTGCAGACCCGGATCGACAAGCTTATGGCACTGGGGGCGCTGGAACAGGCGGCCGCCCTGATCGACGCCGCAGGGGCCACGACGCCGGAACTGTTCCGCCGGGTCTTTGACGTGGCGCTTCTGACCGGGGCAGAGGACCGTGCCTGCGACTTCATGGCCAGCGAGCCCCATCTGGCCCCAACCGTGCCCGCGCGCATCTTCTGCCTTGCCCGGTCGGGCGACTGGGATACGGCGGCGCTGACGATCCGCACCTCGGAAGCCCTGGGCCAGATCACTCCGGACCAGGCGACCCTGCTGTCGCGGTTCCTTGACCCGCAGCTTTACGAAGGCGAGCCGGTGCCCCCGGCCCCGGACCCGGTGACGCCGCTGGACTGGATGATCTATGCCGCCATCGGCGAGCCCTTGCCGACCGAAGGCCTGCCGGTGGCGTTTTCCTATGCCGAACTTGGGCCCCGCGCGGGCTGGAAGGCGCGGATCGAGGCGGCGGAACGGCTGACGCGGGCCGGAACCATCCCGCCGAACGTGATCCTGGGGCTTTACACCGAACGCGACCCGGCCGCATCGGGCGGAGTCTGGGACCGGGTGGCGGCATTCCAGGCCTTTGAGGCGGCCATCTCAGCACGCGATCCGGTCCGGGTCGCGGCCACCCTGCCGCAGGCCTGGGCGCGGATGCAGGAGGCCGAGCTGGAAGTGCCCTTCGCGGTGCTGTTCGGCAAGGCGCTGAACGAACTGGACCTCACCGGGGACGCCGCAGCGATTGCCTTCCGGGTCGGGCTTCTTTCGCCCTCGGCCGAAGCGGCGGCGAAGGCCTATCCGGTGGCGGACACGGGCGATGCGTTCCTCGCAGCCCTTGCGCTGGGGACGGCGGCGGGTGCGGTGCCGCCCGACAGCATGGGACGGGCGATTTCCGTTGCATTCCGCAGCCCGGCACCTTCGGCAGAGGCGCAGGAGCTGCTGGACGGCAACCGCAAGGGCGAAGCGATCCTGATCGCCATCGACAACATCGGCCGGGGCGTGAAGGGCGATCTGCGCGGCGTGACCGAGGGGCTGTCCCTGCTTCGTCTGGTCGGACTGGATGCCGTTGCCCGGCGCAGCGCGCTGGAGTTGATGATCCTGGAACGGCGGGGCTAGGCCGTGGCCGACGC
>JBIJDO010000126.1:0-7304 GCA_044344105.1 Tabrizicola sp. | reverse complement strand
CCCTGCAGTGCGGTGAAAAGCTTCCGCTCCATCCGGCCCGGCAGGTAGGGGCAGGACTGCGGCGCCGTCACGTAGAACTGGGGCGTCAAGGGAAGGGAATGGCGCATCGGACTTTGGAAAGTGTCAGGATCTGCGCAAGACTAGCAAGCCGAACCGCATCCGCCAAGCGGCGCGTGCGTCGATGGGAACGGCCCCGGCCTGCAGGGCAGGCCGGGGCCGGGGGTCAGGCCCGAAGCCGGATCGCGCGCGGCACGGGATGGGGCGTCAGTATTCGCCCTTGCGCGGTCCGGTGTCGGGTTTCGGCTCGGGCGTCGTGCCGGCTTCGGCTTCGGCGGCATCCTGTGCGGCGGTGCTGCGGGCGCGGTCTTCCATGAAGGCGTCGAACTCGGTCTTGTCCTTGGAACTGCGCAGGCGCTGCAGGAAGCTTTCGAACGCCTCCTGCTCGTCTTCCAGGCGACGGAGCGCCTCGGCCTTGTAGCTGTCGAAGGCGTGGTTGCCGGTGGTCATCCCGGCGCGCCAGGCATGGCGGCCCCAGGCCTGCCGCTGGTCAGTGTCGGGATGGTGGGCATGGCGGCGGTGGCCGCAGGAACGTGCGAACATCTGTTTTCCCCAGATCATGTAGGCCAGAAGGGCAAGGCCCACCGGCCAGAAAAGGACGAAGCCAAGCACCATGGCGGCGATCCAGGCCCATTTGCCCCTAGCGTCAAGCCAGGCCTCGCCCCGACGGAGGCTTCTGCGGATCCCGCCGGGTTCGGCGGTGGTCGTCGTGCTGTACATCGGCGGTCTCCAGTTGATGTGAATGTCTTTCACATAATGGCAGATGCGGATTGCGGCCGGGGAGTTCAAGAGGCTATGTGAAAGTAATTCACATCCTCCGTCAAGCAAGTTGGGGCGGCGAAGGACCGGAGCGCTGGCGCGCGAAGACCTTGGTCTCGTCGTCGGGCTTCGCCTCCTCCTCGGGTGATGGGGGTTTCACCCCCAAACCCCCAGAGTATTTGGAAAAGGGCAAATGCGGGGCCGTTGACGCGAGGGGACCGTGCCGCCAAGGTCGGGGCATGACCCTTGCCGCCCGCATCACCCGCCAGCCGATTGCCTTCGATCCCGCCGCCGCTGCCGATCTGCGGGCAAGCTTTCCGGACCTTGGCCCCAGGGTGCTGGACCTGATGGCGGCGACGGCGGGATGCAGCCCCTATCTGCGCGGATTGATGCAGCGCGAGGCGGACTGGCTGCCAGACGCGTTGGCGGACCCCGAGACGGCCCTTGATGCCGTGCTGTCCGGGCTGGAGGGGCTGACGGTCGAGATGCTGCCGGGGGGGTTGCGGCAGGCCAAGCGCCGGGTCGCGCTTCTCGTGGCGCTTTGCGACCTTGGCGGGGTCTGGCCGCTGGAGACGGTGACCGGCGCGCTCACGCGGCTGGCCGACCGGGCGGTGCATCTGGCGCTGGTGGCCTTGGTGGCCGAGGAGATCCGGCGCGGCAAGCTGCCGGGTGCCGGACCCCAGGATGCGGCCACCGCGGGCGGGATGGTGGCGCTGGCGATGGGGAAGATGGGGGCGGGGGAGCTGAACTATTCCTCGGACATCGACCTCATCTGCCTTTTCGACGAGACCAGATATCCGGGCGAGGAGCAGGAGGCGCGGGCGTCCTTCATCAAGATCACCCGGCGCCTGACGGCGATCCTGTCGGACGTGACGGACGGCTATGTCTTCCGGTCCGACCTGCGGCTCCGCCCCGATGCCAGCGTCACGCCGGTCTGCCTGTCGATGGCCGCCGCCGAGGCCTATTATGAGGCCGAAGGCCGGACCTGGGAGCGCGCCGCCTATATCAAGGCGCGGCCCTGCGGCGGTGACCTGCAGGCCGGGGAGCGGTTCCTGAAGGCGCTGACCCCCTTCGTCTGGCGCAAGCATCTCGACTTCGTCGCGATCCAGGATGCACATGACATGCGCCTGCGCATCCGCGACCACCGGGGCCTGCACGGTTGGGTCACGGTCGAAGGGCACAACTTGAAACTCGGGGCCGGGGGCATCCGCGAAATCGAGTTCTTCACCCAGACCCGGCAGCTGATCGCGGGGGGCCGCGACCCGGACTTGCGCGACCGGACCACGCTGGGCGGGCTTCGGGCGCTGGCGGCGAAGGCCTGGGTGCCGGTGGAGGTGGCGGAAGAGTTGACCGGGCTTTACCGCGCGCACCGTGAGGTCGAGCACCGGTTGCAGATGGTGAATGACGCACAGACCCATTCGGTGCCATCCACACCGGAAGGGGTCGCGCGGATCGCCGCCTTCTGCGGCCAGTCGGAGGCCGATTTCCGCCGCGACCTCCTGGACCGGCTGAGCCGAACCGACCGGCTGACCGAGGGGTTCTTCTCGCCTGCCGCACCCGAAGCCGGGCCGGATCTGTCGGACACGGCGCGCGAGATCACCACGGCCTGGGAAAGCTATCCCGCGCTGCGGTCAGAGCGGGCGCAAGCCATCTTCCGGCGGCTTCGGCCCCGGATGCTGAAGGAACTGGCCCGTGCCGCCAGCCCCGACGAGGCGCTCGTGGCGCTGGACGGGTTTCTGGCCGGGCTGCCGGCCGGGGTGCAGATCTTCGCGCTTTTCGAGGCGAACCCGGTGCTGATCGAACTGATCGTCGACATCGCAGGCTCTGCGCCCGGCCTTGCGCGGTATCTGTCACGCAATGCCGGCGTCCTGGACGGGGTGATCGGCGGCAGTTTCTGGGGTGCCTGGCCGGGAACGGCGGCCCTCGGGGACGAGCTTCAGCGGCGGCTGGCGCTGGCCGGCGACTACGAGGCGCGGCTTGATGCGGCGCGGCGCTGGATGAAGGAGTGGCATTTCCGGGTCGGGGTCCACCACCTGCGCGGGCTGATCGACGGGTTCGAGGCCGGCAAGCACTATGCCGATCTGGCCGAGGCGGTGATCGGCGTGATCTGGGATGCGGTGACGGCGGATTTCGCGCGGAAGCACGGGGCGATGCCGGGGCGGGGGGCGCTGGTCCTTGGTATGGGATCGGTGGGGGCGGGACGGCTGAACGCGGGGTCGGATCTCGACCTGATCGTGATCTATGATGCCGCGGGGGTCGAGATGTCGGACGGTCCGCGTCCCCTCGCCACCCGGCCCTACTACGCGCGGCTGACGCAGCGGCTGGTCACCGCGCTGACCGCGCAGATGCCGGAGGGGCGGCTCTACGAGGTGGACATGCGCCTGCGGCCTTCGGGCCGGGCGGGGCCGGTCGCGACCAGCCTTGCAAGCTTCACCTCCTATCAGGAGACCGAGGCCTGGACCTGGGAGCATCTCGCACTGACCCGGGCGCGGGTGCTGGCCGGGGAGGCAAAGCTGGCCGGGGAGGTCGCGGCCTTCCGGCGGCGGCTTCTGGCGGCGAAGGGGCAGGGGGCAAGGGTCAGGTCGGACGTCGCCGAGATGCGGGCACGGCTGCAGGGCGCGAAACCGGCGCAAGGGGCGTGGGACGCCAAGAACGGGCCGGGGCGGATCATGGACATCGAGCTTGCGGCGCAGACGGCGGCGCTGCTGTCGGGCAGTCCGGCGCGCGGGGTCGAGCGGCAGATCACGGCGGGAGCGGGTTCCGTGATGCCGGATTCGGACGCGCGGGCGCTCCTTTCGGCCTACAGGCTGCAATGGCGGCTTCACGCGGCGGCGCGGCTTCTGACCGACGGGGCACTTGACTGGGAAAGCCTCGGCGAAGGGGCGCGGGCGTTCCTGTTGCGTGAGACCGGGGCGGCGGATGCCGAAGCCCTGGCACGCGCGCTTGCGCAGTCGGTCGGCAGGGCCGAAGCGGCGGTCGCCAGGCTGATGGAGAGCGGGCATGGGGAGACGGGCGATGGAACTGGCTGAGGCGGACCCCAAGGGTCTGGTGCGCGAAAGCTACCGGATCGAGGGGATAACGGCAGGGGAATGCCGGTCGATCTTCATGGACTGGGCGCTGTCGATCCCGGCGGGTCGCCCGGTGCCCGATGCGGTGCGGGTCCTGATCGCGACCTACGGGTTGGCCAAGCCGGGCCATCCGATGTCGGTGGTTCTGAACGATGCGCTGACCGTGCCCGAGACGCCGCGCCGCCGGGGCGGTCGGGCGGCGCGGCTGGGCTTGCCCGGTTAGGTGGTGCGGGGCAGGGCGGCTGCCTCGCGTGCAAGCGTGGTGATCGCCGCCCAGTCGCCCCTGGCCATCGCCTCCTTCGGCGCGACCCAGCTGCCGCCGACACAGAGAATGTTCTTGAGCGCAAGATAATCCGCGGCCAGCTTCAGGCTGATCCCGCCCGTGGGACAGAACTTCACCTGCGGGAGAGGCGAGCCGATGGATTTGAGATAGGCCGCACCCCCTGCCTGTTCCGCCGGGAAGAACTTCTGCACGGTGAAGCCCCGTTCCAGCAGCGCCATGATCTCGGAGGCCGTGGCGGCACCGGGCAAGAGCGGCAGGCCCTCATCCTCGCAGGCGGCGATGATCCGCTCGGTCGCACCGGGGCTGACGCCGAAGGTCGCGCCCGCAGCCTTGGCGGCCTTCACATCGGCAGGGGTGAGAAGCGTGCCCGCCCCGACCGCGCCGCCCGGCACTTCGGCCATGGCCCGGATCGCGTCAAGTGCGACCGGCGTGCGCAAGGTCACCTCCAGCGCCGGAAGCCCGCCTGCCACCAGCGCCTCGGCCAGAGGCCGCGCCTGAGCGAGATCGTCGATCACCAGCACCGGGACGACGGGAGCAAGGCGGCAGATCTCGGCGGCTTTGCGGGATTGTTCGGCGGGGGTCATGTCAGGCTCCTTTGTGCCCACAAGCAGGGCGGCGGTGAGGTGGGAGCCTCCGGCGGGGATACTTCTCGCCAGTATGAAAGGTCTGGATCCGGGGATGACCCCCTGCCTCGGGCCCGTTTCCGGGGGGTGGCAGGGGGCCTTTCACACTGGACGG
Source organism: Tabrizicola sp. (assembly GCA_044344105.1). GTDB lineage: Bacteria > Pseudomonadota > Alphaproteobacteria > Rhodobacterales > Rhodobacteraceae > Tabrizicola. Next base: position 2,399 of record JBIJDO010000126.1, on the reverse strand, counting down.
TCATCGGCGTCCCCGCCTGTACCGTGGTGCCAATCTGACCCGGAACCCTTTCATACTGGTTAAAATATCCCCGCCGGAGGCGAAGGCTTGTCACGGGCGCCCCGGTCAGACGACCAGGGCCGCCCCGGTATCTGCAGACCCGACGCCGCGGCGGAAGGCGGCGAACAGCGCGCGTCCGATCCCATGTTCGTTGGCGGAAAGATCGGCGGTGACGGGCGCGCGCGCGTCGAAATCATCGGCAAGCACGGTCAGGGTTCCTGCGTCCGCGTCAAGCCGGATGATGTCGCCGTCGCGGAGGCGGGCGAGAGGCCCGCCGCAGGCCGCTTCGGGCGCGACATGGATCGCGGCGGGGACCTTGCCGGACGCGCCCGACATGCGGCCATCGGTGACAAGCGCGACGCGCAACCCCCGGTCCTGCAGCACGGACAGGGTCGGGGTCAGGGAATGCAGTTCCGGCATCCCGTTCGCCTGCGGTCCCTGGAAGCGGACGACGACCACGGTGTCCGAGGTGAACGCACCCGCCTTGAAGGCGGCCTTCACGGCGTCCTGGCTGTGAAACACCCGGGCCGGGGCCTCGATGATGTGCCGCTCGGGTGCGACGGCAGAGATCTTGATCACGCCCCGGCCAAGATTTCCGGTCAGAAGCTTCAGCCCGCCCTGCGACGCGAAAGGGTCGGCGGCGGGTCGGACGATCCTGTCGTTCAGGCTGGATGCGGGCCCGTCGCGCCAGCGAAGGCCTTCTTCGGACAGGACCGGCTCCTGCCGGTAGGTCGCCAGCCCGTCCCCGGCAACCGTCTTCGCGTCCGGATGCAGCAAGCCCGCGTCCAAGAGTTGCCCGATCAGGAATTGCAGGCCGCCCGCCGCATGGAAGTGGTTCACGTCCGCAAGACCGTTCGGGTAGACCTTGGCCATCAGCGGAACCGCCTCCGACAGGTCGGCAAAGTCCTGCAAGTCGAGCAGCACGCCCGAAGCCCGCGCCATTGCGGGGAGATGCAGGACCAGGTTGGTCGAGCCACCGGTCGCCATCAGCCCGACGATGCCGTTGACATAGGCGCGTTCGTCCAGGATCTCGCCCGCCGGGCGGAAATCGTTGCCAAGGGCGGTGATCGCGGCGGCGCGTTCGACGGCGGCGGTGGTCAGGGCATCGCGCAAGGGCGTGCCGGGGTTCACGAAGCTGGCTCCGGGCAGGTGGAGGCCCATGAACTCCATCAGCATCTGGTTGGTGTTGGCGGTGCCGTAGAAGGTGCAGGTGCCCGGCCCGTGGTACGACGCCATTTCCGCGGCCATCAGCTCTTCGCGGGTGGCGCGGCCCTCGGCATAGGCGTTGCGCACCCTCGACTTCGCATCGTTCGCGATGCCGCTGGTCATCGGTCCCGCCGGGACGAACACCGCCGGGACATGGCCGAAGGTCGCCGCCGCCATGATCAGGCCGGGCACGATCTTGTCGCAGACGCCGAGGTACAGGCTTGCGTCAAAGCAGTTGTGGCTCATCGCCACCCCGGCGGCCAGCGCGATCACATCGCGCGAGAAGAGCGACAGCTCCATTCCCGGCTGGCCCTGGGTGACCCCGTCGCACATCGCGGGCACCCCGCCTGCGACCTGGACGGTCACGCCTGCCTTTGCAGCCGCCGCGCGGATCAGGTCGGGGTAGCGCTCGAACGGCTGATGCGCCGAGAGCATGTCGTTGTAGGCGCTGACGATGCCAAGGTTCGGGACCTTTGCCGCAACCAGCGCGTCCTTGTCGGCCCCCATCGCCGCGTAGGCATGCGCCTGGTTGCCGCAGGAGAGATGCGCGCGCACCGGACCCTGCGAGACCGCCTTGCCCATGCGCTCCAGATACAGACCGCGCGTCGCCTCGGACCGGGTCCGGATCCGGTTGGTGACGCGGGCAAGCGTGCGGTGAAGCGACATGGCGTCCTCCTTGTGGCGTTGGCGGTGCGATCCTACCAGCATTTGTTAGCGCTACCAATCCCCGTTTCCACTGAAAGCAGCGATATGGACGGACAATGTCGGAAGCATCACTGATCTGTTATCACGAAGTGAACAGTCGCGCCGCACTCTTGGCGGTTTCGGCGCAAACTCCGGCCCTAAAGCAACCACAGGTATATCGCATGGTGCGGCACATGCCACCTCACGCCGGAGAATCCGCCATGCCGAAGATCACCATCCTTGCTTCCGCTTCCGTCGCCGCCGCGCTTCTGTCGGCGGTGGTCTTTGCCGCCTCGCCAACGACCGACACGGAAGCCACCGTCGCAAAGACGCCGAACCGGGCCGAAGTCTTCGCCGCGTCCACCTGCGGCGAAACCTCCGTGGCGCAGGCAGCGGCCTGGCACACGGCGCTCGGCAGCAAGCGCGTCCTCGACCGCAGCCTGATCCTGGTCGCCGCGACCTCGGGCACC
>JBIJDO010000134.1:0-7003 GCA_044344105.1 Tabrizicola sp. | reverse complement strand
CCGGCAAGCTGCTGATCTCGGGCGACGGCAACGACCTGCAGCGCAATTCCCAGGGCAGGGCGATCATCGGCGATCCCAGGAACGACGAGAACATCCTGATCTCGCAGATGCAGCTTCTGTTCATCAAGTTCCACAACAAGGTCTACGACACCGAGGTCGCGGACATGCCGCATGGCCGGGCGCGGTTCGAGGCGGCGCAGACCATCGTGCGCTGGCATTACCAGTGGCTGGTGATGAACGAGTTCCTGCCCCGCATCGTCGGCTCGCATCTGGCGGCAGCCACTATCGCCGCGCCGCCGTTCGAGTTCACCGGGGACCACGCCTTCATGCCGGTCGAATTCAGCGTTGCGGCCTACCGCTTCGGGCACAGCCAGGTCCGTCCGGGCTACCTGGTCGGGGCGGGGCGCGGGGCGGCGCTCTTTCCGGACCAGGCCAATGCCGATTTCACCGACGCGAACGGCAATCCGCAGGACCTGCGGGGGTTCCGTCCGGTTCCGGCACAGCTTCTGGTCGATTGGGCGTTCTTCTTCGGTCCGGGTGGCCCGCCGTCGTCGGGTCAGGCCAGCAAGAAGGTCGATACCCTGATTTCGACCGTTCTGCTGAAACTGCCGACGGGAGTCGTTCCCGCCGGCGACACGCTGGTCGGCAAGCGCCGGTCGCTGGCCTCGCGCAACTTGCAGCGCGGGATCGACATGCACCTGCCCTCTGGCCAGACCATCGCCGGTCATCTGGGGATCCCGGCACTGACTGAGGCCGAGATCTGGACCACGAAGGGGGCCATGGTCGGCAGCGGCCCGGCCCCCCTGTGGTTCTACTGCCTGCGCGAGGGCGAGGTGAAGGCGGGCGGCCACCGTCTGGCGGGGGTCGGCGCAGCCATCGTCGCGCGGACCTTCGTCGGCCTGATGCTGAAGGACAAGGCGTCCTACCTGGTGCAGGATCCGGGCTTCGTCCCGACGCTTGGCACGGGTGGACGCTTCAGCATGACCGATCTGGTGAACTACACGCTGGGCAGCGCGCTGCAGTCCGAGAACGTGCTTGCCCTGCCGGGCGATGACGCGGCGTCGGCCTGAACCGGACACCAGGCAGGGCGGCACCGTCACGCCGCCCTGTCACCCCGTCACGGTGCAGGGGCCTCGCCGTTGATGATCGCAAGCACCTTAGGCATCACCGTTTCCATGTTGCCGTTGACCAGTTCGATGATGCCGGGCTGCTGCGCGGCGGTCAGTTGCGGCAGCTTGGACATCACCGACTTGCCCTCGGGTGTCGCATAGAAATCGCGAAGCGCCGTGATCTCGGCCAGGGTCATCAGATCGGCCATGATGTCGGACTGCTGGCGCATCAGGGTGAACATCGGTTCGGTGAAGGTGTCCAGGTAAAGCTGGCGGATCTGGCCGACCTGATCCTCGCTCAGGCTCTGGCCCCCGGCCGCCACCTGTTGCAGGATCGGCTGGTACATGGTTTCGATCACCGCAGCCATGTCGAAGCCGGACAGCGCCAGTTCGACATAGTCCTTCGCGACTGCCAGCCGTTCTTCCCGCGTCTCGGACAGGGCGGGAAGCGGCAAGGCGAGGAGGGTGGCCAGCAACAGATGTCTCACGAGGCTTGTCCTTTCCAGATCCAGCCGCCGCCATGGATACGGCTGCCTTCGGGGGCGTAGAAGACGCAGGCCTGCCCCGCGCTGACCCCGTCTTCGGGGGCCAGAAGCTCCACCTCGGCGGTGGTCGGGCCGGTGGGCCGGATGATCGCGTCGCGCGGGGGCCGGGTCGAGCGGACCTTGACCTGAATGTGCCATTCCGGGCGGCCGTCGAAAGGCGTGTCGCCCAGCCAGTTGATCTCGCGCACCGGGATCACCCGGGTCGACAGCGCGGCTTTCGGGCCGACGATGACCTGCCGCGCCGCGGGGTCAAGCCGGACGACATAGAGCGGGTCTTCCAGCCCGCCGATCCCCAGGCCCTTGCGCTGGCCGATGGTGTAGTGGATGACACCCCGGTGCGCCCCGAGGACATTGCCGTCCAGGTCCACGATCTCGCCCGGATCGGCGGCCCCAGGGCGCAGCTTTTCGATCACTGCGGCGTAGTTGCCGTTCGGGACAAAGCAGATGTCCTGGCTGTCGGGCTTGTCCGCGACCGGGAGGCCGTATCTTGCCGCCAACGCGCGGGTTTCGGCCTTGGACCCCAGATGGCCCAGCGGAAACCGCAGGTATGACAACTGCTCCGGCGTGGTCGAGAACAAAAAATAGGACTGGTCCCGTGCGGGATCGGCGGCCTGATGCAGTTCCGGGCCATGCTTTCCGGTTTTCCGCTGGATATAGTGGCCGGTGGCCATGCAGTCGGCCTCAAGGTCCTTTGCCGTGGCCAGAAGGTCCTTGAACTTCACCCGTTCGTTGCAGCGGATGCAGGGCACCGGCGTCGCGCCCGCGAGATAGGCGTCGGCAAACTCCTCGATCACCGCCTCGCGGAAGGTGTTTTCGTAGTCGAGCACGTAGTGCGGGAAGCCCATCGTCTCGGCGACCCGGCGCGCGTCGTGGATGTCGCGGCCCGCACAACAGGCGCCTTTCTTGGCAAGTGCCGCCCCGTGATCATAAAGCTGGAGGGTGACGCCGACGACGTCATAGCCTTCTTCGGCCAGCATTGCCGCCACGACGGAACTGTCGACTCCGCCGGAAATCGCCACCACGACCCGCGTCTGCGACGGGGGTTTGGCAAAGCCGAGGGAGTTCAGGGCGAGGTCGCGCGGCATCGGGTGATTGTCCGGGTTACGGGAATGATGGGGAATATATGAAAATGCTGTGCACTCTCAATCCCCCGTTTCAGGTTTGATTAAGCCTGTTCGGCCAATCTGGCGGAAAGAGAGCGAGGATAGGGTGATGTTTCTCAAACGTGTGGACGGTCCACGCCAGGTCACGCTGCCGGACGGCACGATCCTCAGCCGCGCCGACCTGCCGCCCGCGACCACGCAGCGCTGGGTGGCCAGTCGCAAGGCCGTGGTGGTCAGGGCCGTGGTCTTCGGCCTGATCTCGGAGAAGGAAGCGCTGGAGCGTTACGCGCTGTCGGAAGAGGAATTCGCGCTGTGGCGGACCGCCGTGGCCAGACATGGCGATGCCGGCCTGAAAGTCACGGCGATCCAGAAGTATCGACAACTTTAAATTGTTTCACGTTCTCCCTCTGGCATAGTAACCTCGCGTTAACCATTGACCGGCACAGTCGTTAACGATGTGACACCGGAGCGGAGTTTTCAAAGATGCGCATTCTCTTGGTTGAGGACGACCCCACCACCTCGCGCAGCATCGAACTGATGCTGACCCATGCCAACCTGAACGTCTACTGCACCGACATGGGCGAAGACGGCATCGATCTGGCCAAGCTTTACGATTACGACCTGATCCTTCTGGACCTGAACCTGCCGGACATGAGCGGGCATGAAGTGCTGCGTCAGGTCCGCCAGGCCCGGGTGGAGACGCCGATCCTGATCCTGTCCGGCGCGGATGACACGGAAAACAAGCTGAAAGGCTTCGGCTTCGGTGCGGATGACTATCTGACCAAGCCCTTCCACCGCGAGGAACTGGTCGCGCGCATCCATGCCATCATCCGGCGGTCCAAGGGACACAGCCAGTCGGTGATCAAGACGGGCCGGATCGCGGTCAACCTGGACGCCAAGACCGTGGAGGCCGAAGGCAAGGCCGTGCATCTCACCGGCAAGGAATACCAGATGCTGGAGCTTCTCTCGTTGCGCAAGGGCACCACGCTCACCAAGGAGATGTTCCTCAACCACCTCTACGGCGGCATGGACGAGCCGGAACTGAAGATCATCGATGTCTTCATCTGCAAGCTGCGCAAGAAACTGGCCGAAGCGACCGGCGGCGACAATTACATCGAAACCGTCTGGGGCCGCGGCTACGTGCTGCGCGAACCTGCCGCCGATGTGACGCGGCTTGCCGCCAGCGCCTGATCTTTACCTTGTCCTGCCCGCCGCCTAACCTTGGCCCGTGGGCGGGGGCACGGGAATGGCGGACAAGCCGGTCGATCAGCTGACGGAGGCGGAGGCAGCACTTGAGCTTGCGCGTCTTGCCGCCGCCCTCGAGCAGGCGAACACAAGCTATCACACGCTGGACGCGCCGGTCCTCGCCGATGCCGACTATGATGCGCTGAAGCGCCGGAACGCGGCGATCGAGGCCCGGTTCCCGGCGCTGAAGCGGGAAGATTCGCCCTCGGACCAGGTGGGCGCGGGCCTGGCCGACGGCTTTGGCAAGATTGCCCACCGGGTCCGGATGCTGAGCCTGGAGAACGCCTTCGACGCGGGTGAGGTGGTGGAATTCGACGACCGGGTGCGGAAATTCCTCGGGCATCAGGGGGCGCTGGCCTACACGGCGGAACCGAAGATCGACGGGCTTTCGCTGTCCCTGCGCTACGAGGGCGGGCTCCTCGTCCAGGCCGCGACGCGCGGCGATGGCGAGGTCGGCGAGAACGTCACCGAGAATGCCCGCACCATCGCCGATATCCCGCAGCGGTTGACCGGCGACGCGCCGCGCGTGCTGGAAGTGCGGGGCGAGGTCTACATGTCCCACGCCGATTTCGCCGCGCTGAACGACCGGCAGGCGGCGGGCGGCGAGAAGACCTTCGCCAACCCCCGCAATGCCGCCGCCGGATCCTTGCGTCAACTGGACGCCGGGATCACCGCCCGCCGCCCGCTGCGGTTCTTCGCCTATGCCTGGGGCGAGGTTTCCGCGCCGCTGGCCCCGACACAAATGGACGCGATCACGCGGCTGCAATCCTTTGGTTTCCAGACCAACCCCCTGACCGTTCCTTGCGACGGGCCCGAGGCGCTCCTGGCCCACTACCGCCGGATCGAGGCTCGGCGCGCCACGCTCGGCTACGACATCGACGGGGTCGTCTACAAGGTCAACGACCTCGGGCTGCAGGGGCGGCTCGGGTTCCGCTCCTCCACCCCCCGCTGGGCGATCGCGCACAAGTTCCCGGCCGAACTGGCCTGGACCGAGCTTCTGGGGATCGACATCCAGGTCGGCCGGACCGGAGCCTTGTCGCCGGTCGCGCGGCTGCAGCCGGTCACGGTCGGGGGCGTGGTGGTGTCGAATGCCACCCTGCACAACGAGGATTACATCGCCGGGCGCGACTCGCGCGGGGAAATCATCCGCGGCGGCAAGGACATCCGCGTCGGCGACTGGGTGCAGGTCTACCGCGCGGGCGATGTGATCCCGAAGATTGCCGATGTGGACCTGACCCGTCGCAAGGACGGCGCGCAACCCTTTGTTTTTCCAGAAATCTGCCCGGAATGCGGCAGTCCCGCGCATCGGGAGGAAGGTGACTCGGTCCGCCGCTGCACCGGCGGCCTCATCTGCCCCGCGCAAGGCGTCGAGCGGCTGAAGCATTTCGTCTCACGCTCGGCCTTCGACATCGAAGGGCTGGGGGCGAAGCAGGTGGAGATGTTCTTCAAGGACGCGATCTTGCCGGTCAGGACGCCTGCCGACATCTTCACCCTCGCGTCAAGAGACGCCGCCAACCCGTTGCAGAAGCTGAGAAATCGCGACGGCTTCGGTGAGGTTTCCGCGGCAAAGCTTTTCGCGGCCATCGAGGCGAAACGGACCATTCCGCTGGATCGGCTGATCTTCTCGCTTGGCATCCGCCATATCGGCGAGACCTCCTCCAGCCTGCTCGCCCGGCACTACGGCACTTGGGAGAGTTTCGCCCAGGCCATTGATGCGGCAAGCGATTTTGTCGGAACCGACTGGCAGGACCTGACGGCCATCGACGGAATCGGTGCCGTGTCCGCGCGGGCGCTGGTCGATGCGCTCTACCCCGGCAGCGCCGAGCGGGCCGAGGTCGACCGGCTGGTCGCAGGCCTGACCGTGACCCCGGTCGCGGCGGCGGCCACCAACTCGCCCGTCGCGGGCAAGACCGTGGTTTTCACCGGCGCCCTTGAAAGGATGACCCGCGCCGAGGCCAAGGCGCGGGCCGAGGCTTTGGGGGCCAAGGTCGCAGGCTCGGTCAGCGCGAAGACCGATCTTCTGATCGCCGGACCCGGCGCGGGGTCGAAGGCCAGGGACGCCGCCCGGCTGGGGATCGAGGTGATCGACGAAGACGCCTGGCTGCGGCTGATCGGCGGATGAAACGCCCGGAAACGTCCCGGCCCGAAGTCCTTTTCCCGCTCTTCGCGGAACTCGAAACTCTTCCGGGCGTCGGGCCGAAGGCGGCCCAGGCCTTCAAGGGGCTGGGGGTCGAACGGCCGAAGGACCTTCTCTACCTGCTGCCGCATTCCGGGGTGGACCGGGCCTTGCGGGGGTCGGTCCGCGACGTGGTGCCGCCCGCCACCCTGACGGTCGAGGTGGAGGTCGGCCAACATGTGCCGCCGCGGCAGAAGGGGCGGCCCTACCGGGTGCATGTCCGCGATGGCAAGCTGGAGTTCATCCTCGTCTTCTTCCACGCGCGCGCCGACTATCTGCAGAAACTGTTGCCGACCGGCCAGCGCAGGCTGGTGTCCGGCAAGGTGGAGCTGTTCGACGGTGTCGCGCAGATGGTGCATCCCGACCATGTGCTGCGGGTCGAGGAAGCGGGCGAGATTCCGGCCTATGAGCCGGTCTATCCCCTGGTCACGGGCCTGACCCAGAAGGTCTTGTCCAGGGCGGTGGCGGGGGCGCTGACCCGGCTGCCGATGCTGGGAGAGTGGATCGACGCCAGCCTGAAATCCCGCGAGACCTGGCCGGACTGGGCCGATGCCCTGGCGCAGGTTCATGCGCCGGAAGGGGCAGCTGCCCTGGCCTTCACCCACCCCGCAAGGGCCCGGCTCGCCTATGATGAGCTTTTCGCGCATCAGCTGATGCTGTCCCTTGCCCGCGCGTCGCTGCGTCGGGACAAGGGCATCGCGACCTCGGGCGACGGGCATCTGCGGGCCAAGGTGGTCGAAAGCCTGCCGTATCAGGCGACCGGGGCGCAGGTCCGGGCGGTGGCCGAGATTGCCGCCGACATGGCGGCACCCCTGCGGATGAACC
>JBIJDO010000124.1:0-7370 GCA_044344105.1 Tabrizicola sp. | reverse complement strand
CGATGTAGCTCAGGATCATGTAGCCGATGTCGTTCGGGCTGTCCAAAAGCGAGATGCCGCAATCGGCCAGAAGGGCGGCATTCTCGGGCTTGAGGATGAGGTCGAGCGATTCGAGGTCGGCGTCGGGGATGCGTTCCTTCACCATGTCGATGTTGTAGGTCATCCCGACCGAGCCCCACATGTAGGGCACGTTGTAGTCGTAGTTCGGATCGTAGAGCGAGAAGGTCTTGAGGATGTCGGGGTCAAGGTTGCCCCAGCCGGTCAGTTTCGCGCGGTCGAGCTTCTGCAGCACGCCCGCCGTGATCGAACGCGGCAGGCCCTGGCCGGAATGGAGGACCACGTCATAGCCGGTGGACCCGGCCAGAAGCTTGGCCTGCATTTCCTCGGAACTGGCGTAAAGGTCGTAGACCACCTCGATCCCGGTCTCGGCGGAGAAATCGGCCAGAGTCGTCTCGCCGATGTAGTCGGCCCAGTTGTAGACGTTGACGACCCCCCCTTGCGCGCGGGCGGGTCGGACCCACGGGGTTGCGAGTGTGGCGGTGGCACCGATCAGCGCCTGACGGCGGTTCAGTTTCATGGCGGTCTCTCCCCAGAGTTTTTCATGATTGATTGTTCAGTCAGCTTATTCGCGACCGACCGTCTGACAAGACAATTCTGCGTTTCTCTGCGCCATCCGGTCTTCGGGCGGGGCGGTTGCCTCGTTCAGGACCGGAAGCAGGGCGCGCAGGCCATCGTGATGGCAGCGCACACCGTATTCGAGATCGGACAGATGGAAGCCTTCGAAGGCGTCCGATTTCATCGACTCGTTCGACCAGATCGACAGTTGCTGATCCTCGACCGAGGTTTCGCGGTCGATCCGGGCGGCGAGGTAGCGCGCCAGCCGCCGGGCCCGCGTCTCGTCCGGCCAGCGGTACATGCGGCCCGTGAGCCGGGTCAGTCCCGCGTGCTGGGGCAGGTCCTGATAGAACTGCAGGCCGTCCGGGGTGACCGCGAAGACCTGGTTCGGAAAGAGGCCGTAGTAGGTCCAGGCGCGCTGAAGATGTTGCGGCAGGTCGGGCCGGGGCGGGGAGATCGCCGCGTAGTGCCGGACCGACCACTGGCGGCCAGGCACGTCGCCGAACCAGCCGATGGACATCGAGAGACCGTTCTCCAGGCTGTAGTCGCGGTAGGTGCGGCCGTAGAGATCCTGGAGGCCGGGATGGGCCAGGGCAACGTGATAGCCTTCGTTGTCGACATCGCGCACCGATTTCCAGTTCACGGGCAGGTCGCTGGACCAGACCGGGCCGCCGACGGGCAGCGCGTCGGCAAAGCCGTAGGCCGCGAAATCGGCCTCGAAGGGCGCGAGAAGCGTGGCGATGGCCGCCTGGGGACCGGGCGAAAAGCGCAGGAAGAGAAAGCCGTGATAGACCTCCAGCTCGATGGGTTTCAGCGCAAAGGCCTCGCGGTCCATGTCGCCAAAGCTTTTCGGCTGGGCCGCGCCGCGCAGGGTGCCGTCCAGATTGTAGACCCAGCCGTGGAACGGGCAGACGATGGCCCCCTTGCAGTGGCCAGAGGCACCGTCGACGACCCGCGCGCCCCGGTGGCGGCAGAGGTTGTGGAAGGCGCGCAGCTGGCCGTCCTGGCCCCGCATGACGACGGCGCGTTCGCCCAAGATGTCGAAGGTCAGCCAGTCGCCGGGATCGGGCACGTCGCTCGCGTGGCCCGCAACCTGCCAGTGGGTCAGGAACAGCTTCTCCCGTTCCAGCGCGAAGAGCGCGGGCGAATGGTAGGCCCAGCCGGGCAGGCCGGAGCGGTCCCAGTCGTTCGGCACGGTCAGGGTGGGATAGGGCAGCGCGGTCATGTGTCGGTCTCCATCTCGGTCCGCACCCAGGTGTGGAAGCGGTGAAGTTCGTATTCCTCGGGCATGAGACGCGCGGCGGTGAAGGCGGGCGAGGCCATGCCGCGCTGGTTCATCTCGGAGGCCGCACCGTCCTGTTCCATCACGGTGATGGCGAAGGCCGCAATGCGGGCGGCGTCGAAGCCAGACTGGGCGAGGGTGGCGGCCGGAAAGTGCCAGTCGGCGATCAGGCGGGTGCGGTCGGGGGCCAGGGGCAGGATGCGGACGGACCGGACATAGTCGACATGGGCGACCACATAGGCCGAGGGCCAGAGCGTGACGAAGCTGTAGCCCGCCTGGCGTTCGGCGTCGGTCAGGCCGGGGAAGACCGGGCCGCAGGGGGTGCCGTCGGGTGTCCAGCTTTCCGCGCCGGGGCGGAGGTTCGGGCCATGGGTGTCGTCCGGGGACCAGCCCAGCGCCTCGGACCGGCCCATGATCCCGTCGCCGTAGACCGGAACCATGGCGCACAGTTCGGGGTGGATGCCGGGGCAGTGCAGGCATTCGGAGTAGTTTTCCCAGAAGGCCTTCCAGTTGCAGGCGATCTCGGTCTGCCAGCGGTGGCCGGTGACCAGGTCGTCCATCGGCCAGTTGTCGAGGGTCGAGAGGGCGACATCGGACCAGATCGGCGCGGGGTCGGTTGCAAGGTTCAGGAACAGGAACCCGTTCCAGACGCGGGTCGCGACGGGTTTCAGCCCATGCGCGGCGCGGTCGAAGTCATCGGTCGGCAGCGCGTGGGCGGTGGAGACGAGATGGCCGTCCGAGGCGGCGAAGGCGAAGGCGTGGTAGGGGCAGCGGATCAGCTTGCCGATGGCTTCGGTCTCGGCCCGGCACAGTTCCGACCCCCGGTGCGGGCAGGAGTTGTGAAAGGCGGCGAGCTGGCCGTCGGCGTCGCGCACGACGATGACCGGGGCCGCGCCGACCGTGACCCGGCGCATGGTCGCGGGCGCGAAGTCGGTCAGGCGTCCGGCCATGACCCAGTGGCGGGCGAAGATCGTGGCCATCTCGCGGGCGTACCAGTCGGCATCGAAATAGGCAGCGCGCGGCAGGCCTTCGGGGCAATGGTCAAGGCGCGGCGAAAGCGGATGTCTGGTCTGGCGTCCCATCAGAACCTCCCCGGCGGTGTGGCGCGGCGGCGGTCCGGGGTGAAGAACGGACGCTCCACGACCCGGGCGCGCATCATCATCTTGGCATAGTGGAGCTCGCGCAGCGCATAGATTTCCGCCCAGAGGTTCGTGTCTTTCGCAAAGGCGGTCCGGATCTGCGCCAGGGCGATGCTTTTCTTCAGCATGGGCGACCAGCAGGCCCCGGTGATCACCCCCACCTCGTGCTTGCGGTTCTGGTAGAGGATCGCCCCGTCCGCCGGGTTGTTGCCGTCGATCTCAAGCCCGACGAAGGACCAGTCGGTCCCCTCGCGCTGTTGCCGCTTCAGGGCGGCGCGGCCGGTGAAATGGCCCTTGTCCCAGTCGATCAGCCAGCCGAGGCCCAGTTCCAGGGGTGAGCGCAGCCGGTCCTCGCGCACGCAGATGTCGGCGGGGATGAAGTCATATCCGGTGATGACAAAACCCGCCTCGATCCGCGCGGTGTTGAGTGCGGTCGACCCGATCGGGCGGATGCCATGAAGCGCCCCGGCGGCGAAGAGCCGGTCCCAGAGCGCCAGCGCCTGATCGGGCGTGGTCCAGAGCTCATAGCCGAGATCGCCGGTGAAGCCGGTACGCGAGATCATCACCTCGCCGCCGTCCAGCGGGAAGCTTGTCATGCGGAAGGGTTTCAGGGCGCTGACCTCGAAGCCAGCCGCCGCAAGGACCGCATAGGAGGTCGGACCCTGCAAGGACAGGGCGGCAATGGCTTCGGTTTCTTCGCTGACCGACACGTCGAAGCCGAAGGCGCTGTCCAGAAGCCAGGGCAGATGCCGTTCCTGGCAGCAGAGGCGATAGCGGGTGTCGCCCAGACGAAAGAGCGTGCCGTCATCCAGCAGGTGCCCCGCATCGGAGACCCAGGCAGTATAGTGGACGCTGCCGACCGCCAGCTTGCCCGCATTGCGCAGCGTCAGGCGGTTCAGATAGGCCGCCGCATCCGGCCCCTCGATCCGGTACTTGACCATCGGGCAGAGGTCGTAGACCGCCGCCGCGTTGCGGATCGCGGTGTACTCCATCGCCTCGTCCTGGAAGACGAGCGCGGTGGTGTAGCCGCCCCAGGCCCCCCAGGCATTCATCACGTTGGCCGGTCCGGTGCGGGGATGGAACGGGGTCTGGCGCAGGGGCGTCAGGTAATGCTGCCGGGGATCGGCAAGGCGGTCGATCCTCATGCCCGACCCCCTTTCAGGATGCGTTCGGCGGCATTCCAGCCCGGCGCGCCGGAGATTCCGCCGCCGGGATGCGCGCCGGCACTGGCCAGCCACAGCCCGTCGATGGGTGTCTGGTACTGCGCCATGCCCGCGACGGGCCGCAGGAACAGCATCTGCTCGACGCCAAGTTCGCCATGGTGCCAGTTGCCGCCCGCCATGCCGTAGCGCGCCTCGATGTCGTAGGGCATCAGCAGTTCGGCATGGGCGATCCGGCCGCGCAGGCCCGGCGCATGGATTTCCAGGACGGCCAGCGCGTTTTCCAGCATTTCGGCGCGGGCGGCCTCCGGTCCCGTCTTCGGGGCATGCGGGGCATACTGCACGATGGCGGACAGGACATGCCCGCCCTCGGGGGCAAAGCCCGGCTCGTGCGCCGAGGGCAGGATGATCTCCATCACCGGATGCTTGGGCACCTCGCCATACTTGACCGGGTTGAAGGCGCGTTCCACCGCCTCCTCGGAGGGCGCGATCACCAGCCGGGACTTGAGGTCGGCACCCCGGAAATCGGGGGCTGAGGTCAGGGCCAGATGCAGCTTGGCCGCCGCACCCCGCGATTTCATCTGGCGGACCTGGTTGACGAAACCGGTGTCAAGGAAGCGCGGCCCGACAAGATCGAGGAAGGTCGCCTTCGGACCGATGGCCGAGACGACGCAGGGGGCCGCGATCTCTTCGCCGTCCGAAAGCTGGACGCCGGCGGTCTGCGCGCCGTCGGTCAGGACCTTTGCGACGCGGGCATCGCTGCGGATCGTCACACCGGCGTCGGTGGCGGCGCGGGCCATGGCCGCAGCCACCGCGCCCATGCCGCCTTTCGGCAGGGCAATCGCCGCGCGCGTGCCCGCCGCCTCGCCCGCATAGCGGTTCAGAAGCTGGATCAGGCTGTTCGGCGAGCGGGGGCCAAGCCAGCTGCCGAGCGTGGCGTCGAAGGCCAGAAGTCCCTTGAGACGCGGGTCGGACAACTCGTCGTTCAGGACATCATGCACGTTGATCAGGATCATCCGCAGGAATTCGCGGAAGTCGGCCTTGCCCATCATGCGAACGCCAAAGGCGTGGCGGGCGAGCGTCAGGGTCTGGTTGCCCGCCGACCGCGAGAGGCGCGGCGGGGTCATCGTCTTGAAGGGCTGAAGGGCGGCGGCAAAGGTCATCAGCTGCTGGCGCAGCGCAGCCCAGGCCTTGCGGTCGGCCTCGGTGACCGACCCTGTGAGCGTTGCCCCCGCCGCCCCTTCCAGCACCAGATGATCCCCGATGGCGCTGACGGCTGTCGTGGGAAGGTTGGCGGACAGAAACTGCAGCCCCTGCCGGTCGAGCGCCATGCCTTTCGCGACGCGCGGGTCGATCATGTTGGCGACGTGGGCGAGGCCGGGGCTGAAGAACCCCGGCGCAAATTCGTGGCCGACAGCCGCACCTCCCGGCGTGGCCTTGCCTTCCAGCACCAGCACGCGGCGGCCCGACTGCTGCAGCCGGTGCGCGGCGGCGAGGCCGTTGGTGCCGCCGCCGATCACGATCACATCAAACGATGGCATAGGCGTCGCTCATATGGGTTGTCGGGGCCTTGATGTCGCGCAGGATTTCCGCCGCCGCGTTGCGGCCCGGCGCGCCCATCACCCCCCCGCCGGGATGGGTGGAGGAGCCGCAGATCCAGAGGTCCCTGATCGGGCTGCGATACTGCGCACAGCCGGGAACGGGGCGGTTGAAGAGAAGCTGGTCGAAGGTCAGTTCGCCCTGGAAGATGTTGCCTTCGGTGAGACCGACCTCGGCTTCCAGTTCGCGCGGGGTGCGCACCTCGGCGTGCAGGACCAGCGACCTGAAGCCGGGGGCATAGGTCTCGATCTGGTTCAGGCAGGCATCGCGGAACCCGTCGCGGTCGGCGTCGGTCCAGTCGCGGCCTTCGATCTTCGGCGGGGCGTACTGCACGAAGCAGGACATGAAATGCTGACCGGGCGGGGTCATCGTCGGGTCGATCAGTGTCGGGATCATCACGTCCTGGAACGGGTCGCGGCTGTACTGCCCCGCCTTCCAGTCGTCATAGGCGCGCTCCATCTTCTCGATCGAGTCGGTGAAGTGAAGGTCGCCGCGCAGGTAGGGGGCACCCTCGGGCAGGGCGGTGAATTTCGGCACCCCGGCAAGGGCGATGTTCAGCTTGCCCGAGGACCCGCGGGTCTTGAAGGCGCGCACCCGCTTGACGAAATCGCCCGGCAGGTCGGCCTCATCGACATGGGTCAGGAAGGTGCGCTTCACGTCCATGTTCGACACGACACGGCGGGCGCGGATCTCGTCGCCGTTGTCGAGGACGACCCCGGTGGCGCGGCCGCCCCGGACCAGCACCTTGGCGACGCCCGATCCCGTCCGCACCTCACCCCCCGCCGCGCGCAAGGAAGCGGTCAGCGCCTGCGTGATCCCGCCCATGCCGCCGCGCGAGAAGCCCCAGGAGCCGACATTGCCGTCGACATCGCCCATCATGTGGTGAAGGAGGACATAGGCCGTCCCCGGCGACATCGGCCCCAGCGCGGTGCCGATGATCGAGGCGACGGCAAGGTAGGCCTTGACCACCGGATGCTCGAAATAGCCGTCGAGAAAGTCCGAGATCGACATCGTCCAGAACCGGACCATGTCGGCCATCTGCCGCTCGCTCATCCCGGACATCTGCTTGGCCAGCCAGGCGAGTTCCGCGAGGTCGCGGGGCCGGAAGCTGGACGGGTCGGGCGGGGTGCGCATCAGAAGCGGGCGGATGAACCGGCAGTGGCGCAGGACATCGCGGTTGTAACGGTCATAGGCCTCGGCATCGCGGGGCGAATGGCGGGCAAACTCGCGCCGGTTGGCATCGTGGTCGCGGTGCATGCCCAGATAGTCGCCGCCTTCCATGAAGACCGCGCCGCCTTCGTAAGGCAGGATCTGCAGCCCGTGCTTCGGCAGGTCGAGATCGCGCATGATCTCGGGCCGGAAGAGGCTGGAGACATAGGAGCAGTTCGAATAGGTGAAGCCGGGGTAAAGTTCGCGGCTGACAGCGGCCCCGCCGATCCAGTCGTTCTTTTCCACGACGAGGACTTTCAGGCCCGCCCGCGCCAGGTAGCAGGCGGCGACCAGCCCGTTGTGGCCTGCGCCGATGATCACGGCATCGAGATGAGTGTTGGGGGTCATTCCGCCGCTTCCACCCCA
>JBIJDO010000123.1:0-7396 GCA_044344105.1 Tabrizicola sp. | reverse complement strand
ACAGGCGGACCGTCTGGTCCACATGATCCCGGCGAAGATCGGCACAGGTATGGCTGCGATAGGCGTGCATTCTCGGTCCCTTTCGGAGGGCATTCAGGTCATCGGGCCGATACACCTTGCGCAGGGGGACAAGTCAACCCCGCGCCCTTTCATACTGGCGCAAATATCCCCGCCGGAGGCATCCGGCGCCGGCCACAAGAGCCTCCGGCGGGGATACTTAGCCCAGTATGAAATCCGCCGGGATCAGTCCGCGCAGGGCATTGCCGACCCAGAGCCGCACCTTCGGCAGGTCTTCGGCCATCAGAATCTCTTCCGGACAGCCAAGCTCTGCCCGCAGCACCCCCGGCAGGAGGCCCGAGGCGAGGGGCGGCGTCCGCATTCCCTGCCCCCGGTCGAAGAAGACCGTGGTGATCGACCCGTCGCAGACCTCGCCGCGTTCGTTGCGGAAGACCACCTCGTCCAGACCTTGCGGAAGCGCGGCCCGCGCCCGGTCATAGGCCCCGCGCCGGGTGGATTTCACCCGCAGCCAGGGATCGTCCGACCGCAGCCGCTCTGTCGCGAGGCCGACCCGCCACACGGCCTGCGCGGCGGGCAGGGCGGCCACCGTCCATTCCACCCGACTACCGCCGTCCAGCGTCAGCCGCAGCCGCGCCGGACGGTCCGGGCCGGACGGGACCGGGTCAGGACAGTCCCGGCCCAGCAGCCCCGCCGAGTGCCGCAGGCGCGCCAGATGCAACGCCCAGCGCGGGGCGGCGGCCCCATCCCAGAGCACCGTCTCGATCAGCCTCACGCCCGGCTGACGGCCGCCTTCACGAAGCGCGCTTTCCACAGCGCCTCCTCCCATTCGCCAGTCGCGGTCGAGCCATGCGTCAGCCCCCCGCCCACGTTCATCACGATGTCCGGCCCGGTGACCGACAGCGTCCGGATCGCCACCGAGAAATCCGCCTCCCCCTCGGGCGACATCCAGCCGACCGCGCCGCAATAGACCCCGCGGGGCGCACGCTCCACCTCGCGGATGATCTCCATCGCGCGGATCTTCGGCGCGCCGGTCACCGACCCGCAGGGAAACAGCGCCGCCATCAGCCCCGGCAAGGTGGCGGGCCCGTCCAGGAGGCCTTCGACGGTCGAGGTCATCTGATGCACTGTCGAATAGGTCTCGATGGCGTAGAGTGCGGGCACTTTCACCGTGCCCACCCGCGACAGGCGCGACAGGTCGTTGCGCAACAGATCGACGATCATCAGGTTTTCGGCCCGGTCCTTCTCGGCCCCCCGAAGCTCTGCGATGATCGCCGCATCCTCGCCCGCATCCCTGCCCCTTGGCCGCGTGCCCTTCATCGGCCGGGTCACGATCTTGCCGTTCCCGACCCGGAAGAACAGTTCCGGCGAGCGGGAGACGATCACCGGCCCGATCCCCAGGTCGACATAGGCCCCGTGCCCGACGGCCCCGGTGCGCCGGAACGCCCCGTAAAGCCCGAGGGGCGTGCCCGACAACAGCCGCGCCGCCATCGGGAAGGTCAGGTTGACCTGGTAGCAATCGCCTGCCGCGATGTAGTCGAACACCTTGCGCGCGGCCGTGCCATAGGCCCGCCGACCGACCATCGGTTCGGGGGCGGTCATCGCGGTCCCCTGCCCCGCCTCGGCTGCCATCGCCAGAAGCGCATCGGCGGGACCGGGAGCGTCGAAGACCCCCAGCAGCACAAGGGGCGCGCTCCGTCGGCGCGGCATCAGGCGTTGCAGTTTCGGTTCCAGCGCATAGCCCGCCTCATAGGCGACATAACCGGCGATCCAGGCTCCGCTGCCGCGCGCCGCCTCGGCCCGCGCCAGCGCAGGCAGCACCTCGCCCGGCCGCCGCGCCACGATCACTGCGCGCGGGGCGGAAAACAGCGCCGGATCACCGCCCGGCCCGTGTTCAACCAGGATCACCGCGTCGCCCCTCATCCGCCACCCGCCCGTCCCCTGCCGCGCGACATAGGCCGATCCGTCCCCTGCCGCCAGCCGTTTCCGGCCCCATCCGCCGGTCGAAAGCGACGCGAAAGCCGCAAAATCCTGATCGGAAGGTCAGGGAACGCATTCCAAGCTTGCTTGATGATCAAATTCGCGGTTCCCTGTCGCCACGACCAGTTCTCCACATGTTGTGGGACAAGCGTTGTCAACAACAAGAAATGACCAACATCGGTACGAAGGGAACTCCAAATGGCTTCCGACTACTCGGATAAGGACAAAAGCGAGGACATGAAGGTCCTCCACGGCATGGGCTATGCGCAGGAGCTTTCGCGCTCCATGTCGAAATTCTCGAACTTCGCGATCTCGTTCTCGATCATCTGCATCCTGTCCGGCGGGATCAACTCGTTTGCCCAGGCGATCTCGTCGGTCGGCGGCGCGGGCGCGGGGCTGGGCTGGATCGTGGGCTGCATCATCTCGGGCATGTTCGCCCTGTCGATGGCGCAGATCGCAAGCGCCTTCCCGACAGCGGGGGGGCTGTATCACTGGGCCTCGATCCTGGGGAGCCGGTTCTGGGGCTGGCTGACGGCCTGGCTGAATCTCCTCGGGCTGATCACCGTCCTGGGCGCGATCAACATCGGTACCGCCTACTTCTTCACCGGCACGTTCGGAGCCTGGTTCGGCTTCACCGGCACCGACTGGCAGATCGTCGGATTCGTCGCCGTGATCACGGTGATCCAGGCGATCTTCAACCACATCGGCATCAAGGCCACCACCTTCCTGACCGACATCTCGGGCTACATCATCTTTGCGACCACCGCCGTCCTTGTTCTGGCCAGTCTCTATTTCGCACCGGCCATCGACATTACCCGGCTCTGGACCTTCACCAACTACTCTGGTGAAGCTGGTGGCAACGTCTTCCCGCAGTCCGACAACATCGGCTACCTGTTCCTGCTCAGCCTGCTGCTGCCGGTCTACACCATCACCGGCTATGACGCCTCGGCGCATACGTCGGAGGAAACCAAGAACGCGGCGATGTCGGTGCCCAAGGGCATCGTCTCGGCGGTGATCTGGTCGTCGCTGATCGGCTGGATCATGATCATGGCGATCACCCTGGCCATTCCCGATCTGGACGCCGCCGCAGCCCAGGGCTGGGGCATGTTCTTCGGCACGATGGATGCGATCCTGCCGAACGGGCTGAAGCTGGCGATCTACTTCTTCATCCTGATCGCCCAGCTACTCTGCGGCCTGGCCACCGTGACCTCGGCCAGCCGGATGCTCTTCGCCTTCTCGCGCGATGATGGTGTTCCCGGCTTCTCGAAGGCGCTGGCGACGGTTTCGCCGAAGTACCGCACGCCGGTGAACGCGATCAAGGTC
Source organism: Tabrizicola sp. (assembly GCA_044344105.1). GTDB lineage: Bacteria > Pseudomonadota > Alphaproteobacteria > Rhodobacterales > Rhodobacteraceae > Tabrizicola. The sequence goes on along the minus strand of JBIJDO010000123.1, from coordinate 4,078 downwards.
GCGGGCACCTCGATCTATGTGATCGTGGTGAACTCGACTCTGGTCTTCCTGTTCCTCAGCTTCACCATTCCGCTGATCGCGGCAATGCTGAACTATGGCGGGCCGAAATGGCCGAACCCCGGCCCCTGGGCAATGTCGGCGGGCGTCTACAAGCTGGTGACGGTGCTGGCGGTGGTCGGGATGGCGATCATCCTCTTCATCGCCGTCGCTCCGCCGAACGAGCGTGTGCTCTATGTGGTTCTCGGCTTCATCGCCCTGGCGCTGGTGCTTTGGGTCGCCGTCGAGAACCGCCGCTTCGAGGGTCCGCCGACGGGTGAGCGCATCGCCCAGCGGCAGGCCGCGATCAAGGCCGCCGAAGCCGCCGTCGGCGAGACGGGCTAGGCCTCCGACATCCTGACGAAGGCCGGGGGAGACCCCGGCCTTCTTCGTTTGCCGGGCACCGCAATCGGCCCTTGCGCCCCCCCGGCTTCTGTCTATAACCCGCACAATTTTGCGCATTGGATGGGGGCTGACATGCCGAAGCGGACCGATATCACGTCGATCATGATCATCGGTGCCGGTCCCATCGTCATCGGCCAGGCCTGCGAGTTCGACTACTCCGGCGCCCAGGCCTGCAAGGCCCTGCGGGAGGAAGGCTACCGGGTCATCCTGGTGAACTCGAACCCCGCGACGATCATGACCGACCCCGGTCTGGCGGATGCCACCTACATCGAGCCGATCACCCCCGAAGTCGTCGCCAAGATCATCGAGAAGGAACGCCCCGACGCGATCCTGCCGACCATGGGCGGGCAGACCGGCCTCAACACCGCACTGGCGCTGGCCGACATGGGGGTGCTCGACAAGTTCGGGGTGGAGTTGATCGGGGCCAAGCGCGAAGCCATCGAAATGGCCGAGGACCGGAAACTCTTCCGCGAGGCGATGGACCGGATCGGGCTGGAGAACCCCAAGGCGACCATCATCGCCGCCCCCAAGCTGCCCTCCGGCAAATACGACATCGCCGCCGGTGTCCGCGAGGCGATCGAGGCCATCGAATATGTCGGCCTCCCCGCCATCATCCGCCCCGCCTTCACCCTTGGCGGCACCGGCGGCGGCGTCGCCTACAACCGCGACGATTACGAGGCCATCGTGAAGTCGGGGCTTGAGGCTTCCCCCGTCGCGCAGGTGCTGGTCGACCAGTCCCTCCTCGGCTGGAAGGAATACGAGATGGAGGTCGTCCGCGACAAAGCCGACAACGCCATCATCGTCTGCTCCATCGAGAACGTCGACCCGATGGGCGTGCACACGGGCGACAGCATCACCGTCGCCCCCGCCCTGACCCTGACCGACAAGGAATACCAGATCATGCGCAACGGCAGCATCGCCGTCCTGCGCGAGATCGGAGTCGAGACCGGCGGCTCCAACGTGCAATGGGCGATCAACCCGGCGGACGGCCGCATGGTGGTGATCGAGATGAACCCCCGCGTGTCGCGGTCCTCAGCCCTCGCCTCCAAAGCCACCGGCTTCCCCATCGCCAAGATCGCGGCCAAGCTTGCGGTCGGCTACACGCTGGACGAGCTGGACAACGACATCACCAGGGTCACGCCCGCGTCCTTCGAGCCCTCGATCGACTATGTCGTCACCAAGATCCCCCGCTTCGCCTTCGAGAAATTCCCAGGGTCAGAGCCCAACCTCACCACCGCGATGAAATCGGTGGGCGAGGCGATGGCCATCGGGCGCACGATCCACGAGTCGCTGCAAAAGGCCCTCGCCAGCCTCGAAACCGGCCTCACCGGTTTCGATGAGATCGCCATCGCAGGCGTAGCGCCTCCCTCCCCCCGCGGGGGGGAGGGAGGGGGTGAGGGGGCTCCGACACCGGAAACCCGCGCCGCCATCGTCAAGGCCCTCGGCCAGGCCACCCCCGACCGCCTGCGCGTCATCGCGCAAGCCATGCGCCACGGCCTGACCGATGACGAGATCAACCGGATCACGTCCTTCGACCCCTGGTTCCTGTCCCGCATCCGCGAGATCATCGACACCGAGGCGCAAGTCCGCAAGGACGGCCTGCCCACCAACCCCGAGGCGCTCCGCAAGCTCAAGATGATGGGCTTCACCGACGCCCGCCTTGCGAAACTCACCGGCCGCGACGAGGCGCAGGTCCGCCGCGCCCGCCAGCGCCTTGGCGTCACCGCCGTCTTCAAACGGATCGACACCTGCGCGGCGGAGTTCGAGGCCCAGACCCCCTACATGTATTCCACCTACGAGATGCCCGCGATGGGCGACGTGGAATGCGAATCCCGCCCCTCAGCCGCAAGGAAGGTCGTCATCCTCGGCGGCGGCCCGAACCGCATCGGCCAGGGGATCGAGTTCGACTATTGCTGCGTCCACGCCTGCTATGCCCTGACCGCCGCGGGCTATGAGACGATCATGGTCAACTGCAACCCCGAGACCGTCTCCACCGACTACGACACCTCCGACCGCCTCTATTTCGAGCCGCTGACCCTGGAACACGTCCTTGAAATCCTGCGCGTCGAGCAGGAAAACGGCACCCTCCACGGCGTCATCGTCCAGTTCGGCGGCCAGACGCCCCTGAAACTCGCCAACGCGCTCCACGCCGAGGGCATCCCGATCCTCGGCACCACGCCCGACGCCATCGACCTTGCCGAAGACCGCGAACGGTTCCAGCAGCTTCTCCACAAGCTTGGCCTCAAGCAGCCCCACAACGGCACCGCCCGCAGCCGCGACGAGGCCTTCCAGGTCGCCAAGGACGTGGGCTACCCCCTCGTCATCCGCCCCTCCTTCGTCCTCGGCGGCCGCGCGATGGAGATCATCCGCGACGACGCCCAGCTGGAACGCTACATCACCACCGCCGTCCAGGTCAGCGGCTCCTCCCCCGTCCTCCTCGACTCCTACCTCTCTGGTGCGGTCGAGGTTGACGTCGATGCGTTAAGCGACGGTAAAGAGGTGCATGTCGCTGGCATCATGGAACATATCGAGGAAGCGGGCGTCCACTCCGGCGACTCGGCCTGCTGCCTCCCGCCGCACCAGCTGTCCCACGACACCGTCGAGGAACTCAAACGCCAGACCGTCCAGATGGCCCTCGCGCTGAACGTCGTCGGCCTGATGAACGTGCAATTCGCGATCAAGGACGGCACGATCTACGTCCTGGAAGTGAACCCGCGCGCCAGCCGCACCGTGCCCTTCGTCGCCAAGGCGACCGACAGCGCCATCGCCGCCATCGCCGCCCGCCTGATGGCCGGGGAGCCCCTGTCGAACTTCCCGATGCGCGCCCCCTACCCCGCTGGCGTCGGCCCCGACAGCCCCCTGCCGCTCGCCGACCCCAATACCCTCGCCGACCCGCAAACCCCCTGGTTCAGCGTCAAGGAGGCCGTCCTCCCCTTCGCCCGCTTCCCCGGCGTCGACCCGGTCCTGGGGCCGGAAATGCGTTCAACGGGAGAGGTGATGGGCTGGGACCGCACCTTCGCCCTGGCCTTCCTCAAGGCCCAGATGGGCGCAGGAACGATCCTCCCGACCGAGGGCCGCGTCTTCCTGTCGGTCAAGGACATGGACAAGACCGATGCGCTTGCTTCCGCCGCCAAGGACCTCGTCGCGATGGGCTTCGTGATCGTCGCCACCAAGGGCACCGCAGCCTGGCTCGCCCAGAACGGAGTGAAAGCGGAAGCAGTCGCCAAGGTCTACGAAGGCCGCCCGAACATCGTCGACCGGCTGAAGAACAACGACATCGCCCTGGTGATGAACACGACCGAGGGGACGCAGGCCGTGTCCGACAGCCGGGATATCCGGCGGGTCGCGCTGATGGACAAGATCCCGTATTTCACCACCGCTGCGGCGTCAGTGGCGGCGGTGGCCGCGATGAAGGCGCGCGGCGAGGGGTATGGGGTGCGGACGTTGCAGGGGTGAGTGCTGGGGCATTCGGAGCGAGGTTTCATGAGACAGTTTTTGAATGACTAATGCTCTTTCCCAGTGGAAAGAATTCCTAAACCCAGAGACGCTTCGGCGAAGGATGCTCAGTGCGTCACTTTTTCTAGTTGCGCATGAAATGCTTAAGGAAGCTGTACAGACGAGGCTACGGGATTTCTTC
>JBIJDO010000122.1:0-7428 GCA_044344105.1 Tabrizicola sp. | reverse complement strand
CCGCCCCAGGCGCACCCTCCACCAGACCGATCCGACGGAAGCCCCAGGCACCTCCCCCCCCCCACCGTGGGGAGGGGCCGGGGGAGGGGGGCACCCGGCCAGCCCGATTCGCGACGCATGGTTAACGGACCAGGTCCCATACGCGCGTATGTACGCTTTCCATACGCATTCCATACGGTTTCCAGACGCTCCAAGAATGACCAACCCCTTGATCTAACACACCGAGCGCCTTGTGGTCCGGCATCGCCCAAGACATCGCCGCAGTCCGGCCGAACGGACACTCTGCCGCAAGCCTGCTTTTCCGATTGAAATACTCAACAACCAGGGCGTATGACACCGGGGACGGAGTCGCCGATGCGCCTGACCCTTGCCCTCTGCCTGATGGCTGCCCCCGCCTTCGCCCAGACACTGGACGACCGGCACCTGCCCGTGATCCCCCGCACGCCTGCGGAAACCGCGAAGGTGGCCGCCGTCCTGGCACCCCCCACCGACTTCACCAGACCCGAAGCTTTCGAGGCCAAGCCCGCCGGGGCCGCCACCGTCCGGGCCACCACCACCGCCGATGCCTTCAGCCTTCCTTCGGCCAACATCCCCTTCGGCTCCGAGATGACCTTCAAGCTTGGCAACGCGCTCTTCCGCAAGCTCTGGGTCGCCGCCCCGGCCTCCACCCTGGCCTCGGACGGGCTGGGTCCCCTTTACAACGCCCGCGCCTGCCAGGACTGCCACCTGAAGGACGGGCGCGGCCATACTCCGGAAACACCCGAGGATTCAAGGGTTTCCATGTTCCTCCGCCTCTCTGTCCCCGGCGGACCTGCCCCGGAAAACATCGCTGACTGGATCGCCACCTCGCCCGACCCGATCTATGGCGGACAGCTGCTGGACGTCACCTGGGAGGAAACCCCTGTCAGCCTTGCCGACGGCACGGTGATCAATCTCCGCGCCCCGACCTACACCTTTGGCGCTCCGGCCTATGGCGCTCCGGCCAGCGACATCATGATCTCTCCCCGTGTTGCGCCGCAGATGATCGGCCTCGGCCTTCTGGAGGCGATCCCCGCAGCCGACATCCTGGCGCTGGCCGACGAAGACGACACCAACGGCGACGGCATTTCGGGCCGCGTCCAGATCGTGCCCTCGGTCGAGTTCGGCACCCCGATGCTGGGTCGCTTTGGGCTGAAGGCCGGGGCGCCCACCGTCCGCGAACAGTCTGCCGGGGCCTTCGCGGGCGACATGGGCCTGTCCACGCCGCTGTTCCCGGACCCCTGGGGCGACTGCACCAAGGGCCAACCGACCTGCATTGACGCCCCGGACGGCCAGGAAACCGGCATCCGCGACGGGCTGGAGGTTGACGCGGAAAGCCTTGATCTGGTTACATTCTATGCAAGAAACCTGGGCGTCCCCGCGCGTCGCGACCTCGAGGATCCGAAGGTCCTGCGCGGGAAGCAGGTCTTCTACGCCACCGGCTGTCAGTCCTGCCATCAGCCGAAGTTCGTCACCAACCGCCTGGACGGCCAGCCCGAACAAAGCTTCCAGCTGATCTGGCCCTACACCGACCTTCTGCTCCACGACATGGGGCCGGGCCTTGCCGACAACCGCCCCGAGGGCCGTGCCACCGGGTCGGAATGGAAGACCCCGCCGCTCTGGGGCATCGGGCTGACCGAACAGGTGTCCGGGCAATCGAATTTCCTGCACGACGGTCGCGCCCGCAGCCTTCTGGAAGCGATCCTCTGGCATGGCGGGGAAGCCCAAGCGCAGCGCGATGCCGTCGTCGACATGTCCGGCGAAGACCGCGAGGCGCTGCTCGCCTTCATAGGAAGCCTCTGATGCGAAGCGTTCTGGCCGTTCTCCTTCTCGCCACCCCTGCCGCCGCCGACACCGCCGAAGTGGTGACCGGCCACGCCCGCCCCGGCTATGCCGCGTTTGCCGAAGCGACGGCCCGACTGGCCGCCCTCGACAGCTGCGATCCGGCAGTGCTGCGCCCTGCCTATCAGGCCGCCTTTGATGCCTGGATGGGGGTCGCCCACCTGCAGCTTGGCCCCGCCGAGGAAAACGGTCGCGCGCTGTCGATCCTGTTCTGGCCCGACCCCAAGCGCCTTGGGGCCAAGGCCCAGACCGCGCTGCTGACCGGTGATCCTGCCGCGCTGACGCCCGAGGCGATGGCCCAGCAATCCGTCGCCGCGCGGGGCCTGTCCGGTCTGGAGCGCCTGCTTTACCCGGCCGAAGCCCTGCCTGCCGATCCCTGCCCGCTGATCCTTGCCACGGCGGACGACCTGGCCCGCACGGCGGATGATCTTGGCGCCGCCTGGGGGCCCTATGGCGACACGCTCCTGGCGGCAGGCGAGCCCGGCAACGACCGTTTTCTCACGCCGGACGAGGCGAGGCAGGCCCTGTTCACCCAGCTTGCCACCGGGCTTGAGTTCATCGCCGACCGCCGCATCGGACGCCCCTTGGGCAGTTTCGACAGGCCCCGTCCCGATCTGGCCGAGGCCGGGGCTTCGGGCCGTTCGGTCCGGAACATCGTCCTGTCGCTGCGCGCCCTGCGCGATCTGGCCGCGACCCTCAGCCCCGAAAGCGCAAAGACGCTGGAGGCCTTCGACCGCAGCATCGGGCTTGCAGGGACGCTGGAGGACCCGACGCTGGAGGGCATCGCCGATCCGCAAGGCCGGCTGAAGCTGGAGATCCTGCAACAGGCGGTCCGCACCACCCGCGACACCGCGATCGCCGAGATCGGCCTGGCGCTTGGCGTCGAGCTCGGCTTCAATTCGCAGGATGGCGACTGATGCAGCGCCGCACGTTCCTTGCCACATTCGCGGCCAGTCTGACCCCGCGGCTGACCTGGGCCGATGTTGGCAATCCGGCCTTTCTTGCCGCCGGGAAAAACGGCGAGGCCTTCGTTCTGCATGGCCTTGCCGCCAACGGGGCCAGCCTGTTCCAGGTGCCGCTGCCGGGCAGGGGACATGCCGCCGCCGCCCATCCGACCCGCGCCGAAGCTGTCGCCTTCGCCCGACGTCCTGGAACCTTCGCGCTGGTGATCGATTGCGCCTCGGGTGCCGTCCGCCACCGGTTGTCCCCGCCGGATGGACTGCAGTTCAACGGCCATGGGGCCTATTCCGGCGACGGCAGCCTTCTGATGACGTCGGAAGTGGTCGCCGAAACCTCGGACGGCCGCATCGGTCTTTGGGACACAGCGCAGTATACCCGCCTGACCGACTGGCCCAGCCACGGCATCGGCCCGCACGAGATCAGACGGCTCGCGGATGGCCGCCTCGCGGTCGCCAACGGCGGGATCAAGACCGACCCTATCGACCGCACCAAGCTGAACATCCCGGACATGCGCCCGAACCTCACGCTTCTTTCGCAGGACGGCGGCCTGCTTGACCAGACCGATCTGCCCGACCTGCCCCGGAACTCCATCCGCCACCTCGCGCTTGCGGGGGACGCCATCGCTTTCGCCATGCAATGGGAGGGCGACCCGGCCGAACCCGTGCCGCAGCTTGGCCTCTGGACCCCGGGCCGGACGCCCGTGCTTTGCGTCCCGCCCGAGGCCCAGGCCTTCACGATGCAGGGCTATGCCGGGTCCATCGCAGCGACGGACAGCCGGATCGTGATCACCTCGCCGAAAGGCGGTGCCGCGATGATCTTCGCTGGCGCTGGCACCCATGTCGTGACGCACTTTCGCGCCGACCTGTGCGGGGCGGCGGCACATGCCGGAGGCTTCACCCTGACCGATGGCAATGGTGCCGTCTGGGCGGCGGACGATGCCGCACTGGTGCCGCTTTCCGATGGCGAGACCCGGTGGGACAATCACCTTGTGGGGCTGTCGTAGGCTGCGCCGATCACGCCAGAAGCCGCGCCCCGTCCTGACCGGCGATCCGGACCGGAAGGATCGTCCCCTCCGGCTGGTCGCTGGCAAAGGCCACTTCGGCGAAGCCTTCTGTCCGCCCCAGGCGCGGCCCTTCGGTCAGCACCCGGTGAACGCGCCCGACCTCGGATGCCAGATGCCGCTGCAAGGCCGCATCCCCCAGTGCCCGCAACCGCGCCGCCCGCTCCCTGATCTCCGGACCCCGAACCTGCGGCATCCGGGCCGCCGGTGTCCCCTTGCGGGGGCTGAACGGGAAGACGTGCAGGAAGGTCAGCCCGCACTCTTCCACCAGATCCAGCGAGCGCTGGAACATGCCTTCCGTCTCGGTCGGGAAGCCGGCGATGATGTCGGCCCCGAAGACCATCTCCGGTCGCGATGCCCGGACCTCCTGGCAGAACCGGATCGCGTCGTCGCGCAGGTGCCGCCGCTTCATCCGTTTCAGGATGAGATCGTCGCCCGCCTGCAAGGAGAGGTGGAGATGTGGCATCAGCCGCGCTTCGGTCGCGACCGCTTCGATCAGCGCGGGGTCGGCTTCGATCGAGTCGATGGAACTGATCCGCAACCGGGGCACCGAAGTCAGCTTCAGGATGCGCCGCACGAGGTCGCCGAGGCGCGGCCCCCCCGGCAGGTCGGCCCCCCAGGATGTCAGGTCGACCCCGGTCAGCACCACCTCGTTGAAGCCCCGGTCCACCAGCCGGTTGATCTGCTCGACCACCACCCCCGCCGGGACCGAGCGGGAGTTGCCGCGACCGAAGGGAATGATGCAGAAGGTGCAGCGATGGTCGCAGCCGTTCTGGACCTGGACATAGGCCCGGTGGCGCCCAAAGCCGTCGATCAGATGCCCGGCGGTTTCGCGGACCGACATGATGTCGTCGACCTGCACCCGTTCCGTGGCCCCGATCAGGTCGGGGGCCGCGATGCCGCGCCAGGTGTCGGCCTGCATCTTCTCGTGGTTGCCGACCACCCGTGCCACTTCGGGCATCGCGGCAAAGGTTTCGGGTTCGGTCTGCGCCGCACAGCCGGTGACGATGATCGCCGAACCGGGGTTTTCCCGCGACAAGCGCCGGATTTCCTGCTTGGCCTTCCGGACCGCCTCGCCTGTCACGGCGCAGGTGTTGACGATCACCGCGTCCGACAGGCCAGCGGCTGCGGCAAGCTCTTTCATCGCCTCGGTCTCATAGGCGTTCAGGCGGCAGCCATGGGTGGCAAAGACCGGAGGCTTTTGGGGGGCGTTCATCGGTTCAGGGCGAGGTAATCGGACGACAGGACCCCGTCGAACACCCACGCCACCGGCCCGGTCAGCCAGACGCCGTCGTCGCGCCAGTCGACCTCGAGCATGCCGCCGTCCATCCGGACCATGACCTTCCGTCCAGTCATCCCCCGCAGATGCGCCGCCACGGCTGCCGCGCAGGCCCCCGATCCGCAGGCGAGCGTGATGCCGGTTCCCCGTTCCCACACCCGGACCCGCAGGGTGCAGGGCGCGACCAGCGCCGCGAATTCGACATTGGTGCGCTCGGGGAAGAGCGGGTCATGTTCGATCCGCGGTCCCAGCGTCGCAAGGTCGATCGCTTCGGCGTCGGGGACGAAATGCACGCAATGCGGATTGCCCATGCCGACCGCGATGGGGTCGCCCGCCAGCGGCAGGTGCCTGGGATCCGTATCGCGAGACAGGGGAATCTCGTGCCACGCAAGCTGCGGCGGGCCCATGTTCACCGCCACCCGGCCATCCGCCAGCCGTTCCGCCATGAGCCCGCCGCGCGCCGTCACCAGCGACACCCGGTCCGACGGCAGGCCCCGCATCACGTATTCCGATACGCAGCGGGTTGCGTTGCCGCAGGCCCCGGCCTGGGTGCCATCGCTGTTCCAGAATACCAGCCCGAAATCGGCCCCGTCCGCATCGGTGATCTCGGCCAGCTGGTCGAAGCCCACGCCCCGGTTCCGGTCCCCCAGCGCCCGGGCAAGACCAGCCGTCACCACCGCCCCGCGCCCGCGCGAGTCGATCACCACGAAGTCATTGCCCGCGCCGTGCATTTTCATGAACGGCAGGCCGGTCTGGTTCCTTGCGTCCTTCATGTCCCGGCATATACGCCCGCCTGCCCGGATTCGCCAGTAGGGCACGATTTTGCCCTTGACCCCTGGGGGCGGCTTGCCTAATCAGCCGCTTCGTGGGGCCGGTAGCTCAGTTGGTAGAGCAGCTGACTTTTAATCAGCGGGTCACAGGTTCGAATCCTGTCCGGCTCACCACTTGTCTGAAAGGCCCGGTCCGCAAGGTCCGGGCTTTTGCTTCTCAGATCATCCGGATCGTGTCCTTGCCGACGGCCAGCATATAGCCGCGCCGGGCGATGGTCTTGACCAGAAGCTCGCTGACCAGCTGGTTGCCGAGCGTGTCCCGCAGGCGCTTGACCCGCGTCGCCCCGGCGGCCTCGTCACAATCCGCCTCGTTGCGGCCGGAGATCACCGCTTCGATCTGGGCACCGGTCAGGACCTCGTCATCCATCCGCGCTTCGGCGAGAACGCTCAGCGTTTCCAGCGCCGCCTCGGTCAGGGCGAATTCCAGGTCGTTGATGTAGACCGCCCGCGACTCGCGGCTGATCATCAGGCTGGCGACCTGGATGCCCGAGCGCTGGATCGCCGAGATGCGGCGGTTGAGCGCGATGATCATCACCAGAAAGACCAGCGCCGCGATCAGGAGCGCGGTCGAGAACACCAGCAGCACGAAGATCACCGAGCGATAGCTTGTCAGGACTTCGGAGAACGAGGTGCCCGACTGGGCGAGAATCTCCAGAAGCTTGATCTCGGCCCCGGCGCGCAAGTCGTTGTTCTCGACAAAGATGCGTTCGACGCGGGCATTGAAGGCATTCGCGTCCGGCAGGTTCAGGAACAGGAACAGTGCCGCACCCAGCAGGATGAGGACGATGGCTGCGATTCCGAAGGCAACCACGCGGTTGCCGGCCTTGAGACTTTCAGTAACGGAGGAAGTAGTCTCCGGCACTCGCTTTCCTTTCTTCAAGACCCTCGGGTCCGAATGTGGACAGAACGTTCAGAAGCGTCCAGCCATCACCCGCCAGTCTTGGCGCCAATTCGCCTTCTGCCGCGCCGGGCGAGCAGTTGCCGTCCGACACCTGCGCCACACCGTAGTGCAGTTGCAACGGCTCGTCACGCTTGGCCTTGTAGTCCGCGTAACACTCTGCCGCGACAGGGCCTGCAAGGGCCAGCGCGAAAGCGGCAGAGGTGATCAGTCTTTTCATTGTCCTGCTCCGGAAGGAGGCGCCTTGAGTGCTGGCCAGAGAATGCGCAGGCGCGCGCTGATATTCAATATCACGTGAAGCGTTGACGGTTTGCTATCCGATAGCAAGTCGGCTTTCCCGCACCGCTATGGCCTAGCACGCGGCCGTTATTGCTTACCCGCAGAGGGCAGGGCGAGGCTGGGTCATCGGGTCTGCCGCAGCGCATCGCAGGCCGGCAAGACCAGAAAAACTCAGGAGGCCCGCATGTCCGTCGCATTCAGAAGCAAGTCCCATCGCATCGCGTCGCAGGGCGTGACAGAGACCAATCTGTCCGGCCGCCGG
>JBIJDO010000121.1:0-7446 GCA_044344105.1 Tabrizicola sp. | reverse complement strand
CCGGTCGAGGCGACGATCGGCATCAGCGCCGCAAGGACCACGATCTGGGTGATCGTCGCCTCGAACCGGCTGATCACCAGCGCCGACAGGGACGCCGTGAAGAGGTTCACCACCAGCCATGGCAACCGCTGCCGCACCGTCTCGACCGGGCCGTCGCTGACATCGGCCTCGTCGCCGACGCCGGCCAGTCGCAGCATGTCTTCCTCATGCTCTTCATCCAGCACGTTCATCGCATCGTCGATGGTGATCACGCCCACCAGCCTGCCGCCCGCATCGACGACCGGGCAGGAGATCAGGTGATACTGGTTGAAGATATAGGCCACGTCCGCCTCGGGGTCGGTCGCTTCGATGGTGCGGAAACTGTCTTCCACAATGGCCCGCAGCCGCACGTCCCGGCCCGCCGACAGAATCCGCCCCAGCGTCGCATAGCCCACCGGCTGCATGCGCGGATCGACCAGGATCACATGATAGAACTGATCCGGCAGATGCTCCGCTTTCCGAAGGAAATCAATGGCCTCGCCCACAGTCCAGTGCTCGGGCGCCACCACCGTCTCGCGCTGCATCAGACGCCCGGCGGAATATTCCGGATAGGCCATGGCCTGCTCGACCGCGACCCGGTCGGCATCCTCCAGCGCCTCCAGGATCATGTCCTGCTGCGGCTGCTCCAAATCTTCCAGAAGATCGACCACATCGTCGGATTCAAGGTCGCGCACCGCTTCCGCCAGCACCTCGCGCGGCAGGCTGTCGATCACCTCCTCGCGGATCGCATCCGAGATTTCCGAAAGGATCTCGCCGTCGATCTCATGCGACCACAGACCCAGAAGCGCCCGCCGGTCGGCGCTGCCGATCTGTTCCAGAAGGTCGGCAATGTCGGCGGCATGGAGCGGGTCCAGCAGCGCGTTGACCGCCGCGCTGTCCCCCGCCTCGACCGCGAGCAGCACCGCCCGGATCCGGTCCTGATCCAGGGTCTCGTCTTCCGGGAGTGCCAGTTGCTCCGTCATGCCGCCCCCGAACCCCGCGTCCGATTGCCCTGCCCCTGGCGAAAGCTGTTTCAACGAAACACCCTGCCCATGGGAATACACCCTTGGCCATAAAGGCTCTAGGCTGGCACGGCAAGGATGCTGCATGGGACTTGGGGTACGGGAATGGCCGATCTTCTTCTGGGACAGGTGATCCGCTATGCGGGCGATCCGTTTCACGACCCCGATGCGGTGCAGGTCCTGACCGACGGCGCGGTTCTGGTCCGGGACGGCCGGATCGCCGCTGTCGGCCCGGCACCGGACCTCTGCGCCCGTCACCCGCAGGCCCGGCGGCATGACCACGGCCGCCGGCTGATCTCGCCGGGCTTCATCGACGCCCATGTCCACTATCCCCAGACCGCGATCATCGCCTCCTGGGGCAAGCGGCTGATCGACTGGCTGAACAGCTACACCTTCCCCGAGGAGATCCGGTTTTCCGACCCCGCCTATGCGCAGACGATCGCAAACCGCTACCTCGATCTCGTTCTGGCGCGGGGCACGACAACGGTTTGCAGCTATGCCACGATCCACCCGGCCAGCGTGGACGCCATCTTCGACGCAGGCCAGGCACGTGGCCTGCGCCTGTTCGCGGGCAAGACCTGCATGGACCGCAATGCGCCCGACGGTCTCCGGGACACGCCGCAATCGGCCTATGATGACAGCAAGGCGCTCCTGGAAAGGTGGCATGGGGTCGACCGCCTTTCCTATGTCATCACCCCCCGCTTTTCGCCGACCTCGACGCCCGAACAGCTTGCCGCCCTCGGTGCGCTCTGGCGCGAACACCCCGACTGCCTGATGCAGACGCATCTTTCCGAACAGACGGACGAGATCGCCTGGGTCCGCGACCTCTTCCCGCAGTCCCGCGACTATCTCGACACCTACGAAGCGCAAGGTTTGCTGCGCGAGGGCGCGGTCTACGGCCATGCCATCCACCTGACCGGGCGTGAGAAATCCCGCCTGATCGAAGCCGGAGCCGCCCTCGTCCATTGCCCGACCTCGAACACCTTCATCGGCTCGGGCCTCTTCGACATGACCCTCGCCTCGCGTCTGCGGGTCGGCCTTGCCACCGACACCGGCGGCGGGTCGAATTTCTCGATGCTGCGCACTATGGCGGCGGCCTATGAGGTCGCACAGCTTCGCGGCCAGTCGCTGCATCCATCGCAGCTCTGGTGGCTTGCGACGCAAGGCTCGGCCCGTGCGCTGCGCTGCGAGGACCGGATCGGCAACATTTCCCCCGGCATGGAGGCCGATCTCGTGGTGATCGACCTTGCCTCGACCCCGGCCATCGAACAGGCCGTGGCGCGCGCCGAAGATCCATGGCAGGCGCTTTTCCCCACGATCATGATGGGCGACGACCGCGCCGTGGCCGAGGTCTGGGTCGGCGGCAGACGCCTGAACTTCCGAACCTGATGCGCATTCATACTGGCGCAAATATCCCCGCCGGAGGCGCGACCCGAGCCGGTTGAGCCGCAGGCTCAGAGGCGAGACAAAGGGCACGCGCCGCAGGCGCTCGATTTGAAAGCCGCCCCGACGCGCAGGACCGCCAGCCTGCCAGGCACATCGCCCGCCGCAAGCGCCTCCCCTCCCCCTGTCGTGGGGAGGGGCCGGGGGTGGGGGGCGTCCGCCAGAAAGGTGAACGCAAGCCTAACGCCCACGACCAACCCCTTGATTTCAAACGATCCAGGAATCTGCCCACGCGTGGGCAGCTACTCCGCCAGCTCCCAGCCGTCCGGATAGAAATCATGCCGGAGCGCGATTTCCGTGGCGATCCTCTCCCGCTCCCAGACCGCCTCCGCCGTCACCGGGATCGGCCCGAAGGCGGCGACCAGCGTCTCGCCGTCCTTCAGCCGCCGGGTGGTGAACCCCTCCAGCCGCAAGGCCCGCTCCAGCGCCGGCCACGAGGCATCCAGCTCCTCGATGAAGAAGGCATATTCGACCACCGCCGTCTTCGGCAGGCTGACGCCCTTCGCCAGCTTGAAGGTCTGGAACGTCTCGCGCCGCTGCGCTTCATAGTTGTGGGGGACGGGTTTTTCCATGGCGTCTTCTAGCGCAAGCCCGCCAGGCCCGCCAGCGCGGGGTGCGGGTTCGCGGCGGGCCGTCGGATCGCAGGCAGACGGCCCCCCCGCCCGTTCACCAGCCGTCACATCGCGTCGGAAAGACGCCGGGCAAGCCGTTGCTGCCGTTCGGCCAGTCGCGGGAGGTCGAGCGTGGTGATGCCCCCCCCGCGCACCACCTGCCGCCCCTCGACGATCAGGTCGCGCACCCGGCCCGGCCCGCACAGCACCAACGCCGCCACCGGGTCCCAGCTGCCCGCCGCCTCGACCCCCGTCAGGTCCCAGACCGCGACATCCGCCCGCAGGCCGGGCACCAGGGCACCCAGATCGTCGCGCCCCAGCACCCCGGCCCCGCCCAAGGTTGCGATCTCCAGCATCTCACGGGCGGACATTGCATCCGCGCCCCGGCTGACCCGCTGCAGAAGCAGCGCCATCCGCGCCTCGTCGATCAGGTTGCCGGCATCGTTCGAGGCCGAGCCGTCGACGCCAAGACCCACCTTCACCCCCGCGTCCCGCATCGCGCGCACCGGAGCAATTCCGGAGCCAAGTCGACAATTCGAACACGGGCAATGCGCAACTCCCATCATAGTCCGGCTGAAAAGTTCAATTTCCGAACCATCCAGCTTGACGCAATGCGCGAGCCAGACATCCGGCCCGGTCCAGCCCAGATCTTCGGCATATTGGCCGGGGCGGCAGCCGAACCGGGCGAGCGAATAGGCGATGTCCTCGTCATTTTCGGCCAGGTGAGTGTGCAGCATCACCCGCTTGTCCCGCGCGAGGCCGGCCGCATCGCGCATCAGGTCCCGGCTGACCGAAAACGGCGAACAGGGTGCCAGGCCCACGCGGACCATCGCGCCGGGTCGCGGATCGTGAAAGCGGTCCACCACCCGGATCATGTCGTCCAGGATCGCAGGCTCGCTTTCGACCAGAACGTCGGGCGGCAATCCGCCCGCAGATTCGCCGATCGACATCGCCCCGCGCGTCGGATGAAACCGGAGACCGACCTCCTCGGCCGCGGCAATCGTGTCGTCGAGCCGTGCCCCGTTCGGAAAGAGATAGAGATGGTCCGAGGTCAGGCTGCAGCCGGTCAGCGCCAGTTCGGCCAGTCCGACCTGGGCCGAGACGAACATCTCCTCCGGCCCGAAGCGCGCCCAGATCGGATAAAGCGTCTTCAGCCAGCCGAAGAGCAGCGCATCCTGCCCCCCCGGCACGGCGCGGGTCAGGGTCTGGTACAGGTGATGGTGGGTGTTCACGAGGCCCGGCGTCACCACGCAGCCCCGGGCATCGACCACCTCGGCGCCGGGGACGGTCAAGTCCGGTCCGACGGCCCGGATGACGCCGCCGCCGAGATGAACGTCGCAGTTGCGCAATTCCCGCCGCGACGGGTCCATCGTCACGACGACATCGGCATTCCGGATCAGGATATCCTGCATGGTGCGCCCTTTCGCACCCTTCGGTTTCAGGGGAAACCAAAGCGGACCGTCAGAAGGGAGAAGGACACGGCCCCGCCGCCGAAGCATACCGGACATCGTGGCGCGGGGGCAAGGCCGAAGCCACCGGAGGCAAGCCTTCAGGGGTTCAGAAGCGCCATCGCCTCGGCATGGACCGCCCGGCTGGATGCAGCAAGGATCCGGCCGCCATCCTGCGCCGGGCGCCCCTGCCAGTCGGTGACGATGCCGCCTGCCGCCTCGATCACCGCAATCGGTGCCTGCACGTCATAGGCCTGCAGGCCCGCCTCGATCACCAGATCGATCTGACCCGCCGCGATCAGGGCATAGGCGTAGCAGTCGGTGCCGTAGCGGACGAGCTTCGCCCGGCCCGCGACTCTGCGGAAGGCGGCTTCCTCTTCGGGCGTGCCGACTTCCGGAAAGGTGGTGAACAGGATGGCCTGCGAAAGCTCGCGGGGTCCGCGCACCCTCAATGCCGCGCGGCCCATCGGGCCGTTGACTTCGGCCCGGCCAAGGCCGCCCTCGAACCTTTCGCCGATGTAGGGCTGGTCAATGATGCCGAACAGCGGGCCGTCCGCGTCGCGGACCGCGATCAGCACGCCCCAGGTCGGTGTGCCGGAGAGATAGCCACGGGTGCCGTCGATCGGGTCCAGAACCCAGGTCAGGCCGGACGTCCCTGCCGAAGGCGCGAACTCCTCGCCAAGGATGGCATCTTCGGGACGGCGACGGGCCAAGACCTCGCGCATCCGCGTCTCGGACAGCCGGTCGGCCGCCGTCACCGGATCAAAGCGCGCGGCTTCCTTGGTCTCGGCGGCCAGGTCTCGGGTGCGAAAGTGGCCAAGCGTGGCCACGCGGGCCACATCCGCCAGGTCATGCGCCGTCGCGATCAGGTCTGCGGCCAGAGCCTCTGAAACACGCAATCCGCCCTCCCGCGACCGTCTGGACAGAATGGTCCAAGCCTCCCCCGGCGCTAAACGCTGGGGGAGGTGAGGTCAAGGGTGTGTTCAGGCAGCTTCGGACAGGACCCGCGCCAGATCGAACAGACGGCGACGCTGCGCTTCCGGGATCGCGTAGTACGACCGCACAAGCTCGAGCGCTTCCTTGTCCGTCATGATGTCGCCCGGCCCATAGGCCGACGTGCCGGCCTGATTTTCGCCAAGGCCTTCGAAGAAGAACGAGATGGCCACGCCCAGCGCTTCGGCAATGTCCCAAAGCCGGGATGCGCTGACCCGGTTCATCCCGGTCTCGTATTTCTGGATCTGCTGAAATTTGATGCCGACCTTGTCGGCAAGCTGCTGCTGGGTCATGCCCACCATCCAACGGCGGTGGCGGATACGCTTACCTACATGTGCGTCAACCGGATGCTTCATACTAAACTCCAAACTCGTGTCCGTTCCCCTCGAGGATGTATAAGCAAGAAGCGTGCCAAAATGGCCCGGATCGCGCCAACTGGCACAAAAAATCGTTTGGCGGGGAAAACCTGTCCATTTGGATATGTCGAATAATACGGATGTATAACACACGGGGAGGTTGTCCACAATTGCATGCGCTGCGAGTCTGGACGAATCGCCGCTCGCCTTTAGGGTGATTTGCGAAAAAGCGATCCCTGGCGTTGCAAGAAACTGTACAACCCGGAAAAAGGTTATACCTCTGGTGGTAGGAAACAAAGCCACCACGGAGAGGGATCATGCGCGCTTGGCTGGTCGACAAGATCGACGGCTTGCCAAGACGCGCGGACGTTGCAGCACCGATACCCGCAGAAGGCGAGGTCGTTGTCCGCGTGGAAGCAGTCGGGCTCAACTTCGCGGATATGTTGTCGATTCAGGGCAAGTATCAGGTCCGGCACCACTATCCCTATGTGCCCGGTATGGAGTTTGCCGGCGTCGTCGAGGCGCTGGGGCCGGGAAGCCGTGGCCTTGCCGTCGGTGATGCCGTGCTGTCGACCTGCCCTTCGGGTGCCCTGGCCGAGCGGATCTGTGTTCCGGCCAGCCGACCGCACCGCTTGCCACCAGGCATGCCGATGGTCGAAGCCGCCGGATTTCCCATCGCCTACGGCACCTCGCATCTGGCGCTGACGCAGACGGCGCGGCTTCGGGGCGGCGAGACGCTTCTGGTGACGGGGGCCGCAGGGGGCGTCGGTCTGACGGCGGTCGAGATCGGCAAGCGGCTTGGGGCCCGGGTGATCGCCTCGGCCCGGGGGGCGGCGCGGCTGGAGGTGGCCCGCGCCGCCGGGGCGGATGTGCTGATCGACAGCGATCTGCTGGACCTGAAGGCCGCGCTTAAGGCCACGGGCGGTGTCGATGTGGTCTACGATGCGGTGGGCGGCGCGGGCTTCGACGCGGCGCTGCGGGCCACGCGGCCAGGCGGGCGACTGCTGGCGATCGGCTTCGCCTCCGGCGAGGTACCGCAGGTCGCGGCGAACCTCCTTCTGGTCAAGAACCTGACGCTGTCCGGGTTCTGGTACGGGGGGTACGAGGCCTTTGCCCCCGATCTGGTCACCGCCAGCATGGCCGAGCTTCTGCGCTGGCGCGCGGACGGGCTGATCCGGCCCCATGTCAGCCATGTCCTGCCCTTCGACAGGCTCCCCGAGGGGCTGCAGCTTCTGCGCGACCGCAAGGCCACCGGCAAGGTCGTGGTCCGCGTCGGTCAGGAGCCGTAGGCGCAGCGCAGTTCGGACACCAGGTAGTCGACCGCCTCGTCGCTGCGCCGGGTGTTGCGGTAGAGCCCCAGCACCATCTCGCCCACCGGCGGCAGCTGGTTGTCCCCGGTGATCGGGGTCATGCCCTCGGGGATGCTGCCGATCATCCGCACCGACACCGCCAGATCGGCGGCCACCGTCGCCTCGACGGCCTGTTCGCTTTCGCCGCCGGTGGCCATTTCCCAGGGCAGGCCCGCCTCCTCCAGCGCGGATTGGGCGCGGGACCG
>JBIJDO010000325.1:0-3835 GCA_044344105.1 Tabrizicola sp. | reverse complement strand
AAATCGGGGGTGGCCGCGCCCGCTTCACCTACAAGGACGGCACCGACTGGACCGGTCCGCGCTGATGCCCGAGGGAACCACCTGATGTCCGGCACATCCATTGCGCTCAAGTCCGGCAGGAACAGCAGCGCTGCGGCGGGTGCCGTGGCGTCAAACACACTATTGTGGGTTGAGCATTCTCCCGCGGGTTGTATCCTTCCCGGTGTTCCTTATCCGGTGCATCGCAAGAACCGGGCCGCCCGCAGGGTCTTGACTGGGCAGGCCCCCATTGTCAGGGAAACGGGTTTGAGACTTGCCTCCGAGATATTGCAGAGCTTTCTCGACGCTATCGCGATCTGTGTCCGCGATGACCGGTTCGAGGATTATGCCCGCTCGGTAAAGCTGCCGCTGGTCGTCAAGACCTCGGCGGCAACGCTCACCGTGGCGACGCTGGCCGACCTTGAAGAAGGGTTCGACGAGTACTGCGACATGCTGCGCTGGCGCGGTGTGACGCGCATGGTCCCCACCGTCATCGAGGCCCGATTCGAGCAGCCGGAAAGCCTTGTCGGCGTCTACAGGACCGTCATGCTGGGGGGCGACCGCCCGGTGATTCCGCCCTATTTCACCAGAATCTGGCTGCAGTGCGATGGCGACACCTGGCAAGCCACCAGAATGCACAACAACACGAATGACCCGCTCTGGCCGCTGCTCCTGAACCGCGTCACGCCCGTCGATTCGCCACCGGAGGAGCTGCTGAATTGACCGATTTCACCCTGACCAAGGATGCCGACGGCGTCGCCACGATCACCTGGGACGTCCGGTCCAAGTCGATGAACGTCATGTCGACCGAGGCCTTCGCTCTTCTCTCCGACCTAATCGACAGCGCGCTGGCCGATGCGTCGGTCAAGGGCATCATCCTCACCAGCGGAAAGAAGGACTTCGCCGGGGGCATGGACCTGAACGTGATCGCAAGGATGCGGGCCGGCGGGGCCGAGGCGATCTTCGCGGGCGTCATGCAGATGCACCACGTGCTGCGCAAGATCGAACGCGCCGGGATGGACCCCAAGACCCTGAAAGGCGGCAAGCCCATCGTCGCGGCGCTGCCCGGCACCGCGCTTGGCATCGGGCTGGAACTGCCACTCGCCTGCCACCGCATCATCGCCGCCGACAACCCCAAGGCCAAAATCGGCCTGCCGGAAATCATGGTCGGTATATTCCCTGGTGCGGGCGGCACCACGCGGCTGTCGCGCAAGCTTGGCGCGATGATGGCCGCACCCTTCCTGCTGGAAGGCAAGCTCTCCTCGCCCAAGGAAGCCAAAGCCGCGGGCCTGATCGACGAGGTCGTCGCCCCCGAAGACCTGATGCAGCGCGCGAGGGAATGGGTCCTGTCGGCGACCGAGGCCGACCTTGTCAAACCCTGGGACGCCAAGGGCTACAAGATGCCCGGCGGCGCGCCCTATTCCGCGCCCGGCTTCCCGACCTTCGTGGGCGCTTCCGCCATGGTCCATGGCAAGACCATGGGCGTCTATCCGGCGGCGAAGGCGCTTCTCGCCGCCGTCTACGAAGGCGCGCTGGTGCCCTTCGACACCGCCCTGAAGATCGAGGCGCGGCACTTCACCTCCGTCCTGATGAACCCCTCGTCCAGCGCCATGATCCGCAGCCTCTTCATCAACAAGGAGGCGCTGGAAAAAGGTGCCAACCGCCCGAAGGCCCCCGATCAGCCGGTCAGGAAACTCGGTGTCATCGGCGCGGGCATGATGGGGGCAGGCATCGCCTATGTCGCCGCCAATGCGGGCATCGAGGTCGTCCTGATCGACGCCAGCCAGGAGGCGGCGGATCGCGGCCGCGCCCATTCCGAGGCCCTCCTCGACAAGGGCCTGAAACGCGGCAAAGTGACAGCCGAGAAAAAGGCCGAGGTTCTGGCCCGCATCACCGCCACCACCGACTACGCGGCCCTGAAGGGCACCGACCTGATCGTCGAAGCGGTGTTCGAGGATCCGAAGGTCAAGGCCGAAGTGACGGCGAAGGTCGAGGCCGCGACCGACGCGGTCTATGCCACCAACACCTCCACCCTGCCGATCACCGGCCTGGCAAGCGCATCGAAGCGACCCGAGGACTTCATCGGCATCCACTTCTTCTCCCCCGTCGACAAGATGAACCTGGTCGAGATCATTCGCGGCAGCAAGACGGGCGACACCGCCGTCGCCAAGGCGCTCGACTTCGTCCGCCAGATCCGCAAGACCCCGATCGTCGTCAACGACGCCCGGTTCTTCTACGCCAACCGCTGCATCATCCCCTACGTCAACGAAGGCATCCGCATGGTCGCCGAAGGCGTGGAACCCGCGCTGGTGGAGAATGCCGCCAAACTCGTCGGCATGCCGCTGGGTCCGCTGCAACTGGTGGACGAAACCTCCATCGACCTTGGGGTGAAGATCGCCAGGGCGACCAAGGCCGCGATGGGCACGGACTATCCCGATGAGGCGGTGGACAAGGTCCTGTTCTGGATGGCCGATCAGGGCCGTCTGGGGCGCAAGTCCAGATCCGGCTTCTACGCCTATGACGACAAGGGCGACCGGCTTGGCCTTTGGGACGGTCTCGCGCACAAGTACCCGGCCGACAAGGCGCAGCCCTCGCTGACCGACGTGCAGCATCGCCTGCTTTTCGCGCAGGTGCTGGAGGCCGTCCGCGCGCTGGAGGAAGGCGTTCTGACCGACATCCGCGAAGGCGACGTCGGTGCCATCCTCGGCTGGGGCTTCGCACCCTGGTCCGGCGGGCCGTTTTCCTGGCTCGACATGATCGGCGCCGCGCGGGCGGTCGACATCTGCCGCGGCCTCAGCGCCCAGTTCGGCCCCCGCTTCCATGCCCCCGCGCTGCTGCGCGAAATGGCCGACAAGGGACAGACGTTCTATGGTCGGTTCGGGGGCGAGAAACAGGCGGCGTGACCTGACCCGACGCTGACACGGCCCCGGCGTGCGGCAAAAGTAGGATGGGAAATCTGCCGGCGCGACGATTCGCAAATGTTGGTTAATGATCTGCCGTCCCAACGCGCGTATGGCCGCTTTCCATACGCAATCCAGACCGAAATCAGACGACCGAAATCGCCGGACGCCTCCCGGTTAAGCCAGCGTTCTCAGCCGCTTGGATCGAAATGGTACCCGAAACGCGAAATGTCGTCGCCGCACATCTCTTCGACAAGTTTCGCGTCCGGGTCCGAATAGTATGGCCGCCAGTCGCGCCCTCTCTGGCTTTCGTTCGCCAACGGCATGTCCAGCGGAAAACCCAGATGCGCCGAAAGGGGGATGGAATCCTCGATGTACTTCTCCAACCGAATGAAAAGGCTTGATTTTTCCGAACCATCCCCTCGCCGCATATAGGCCCCATAGGGCCAGAGGCGAAGGCTCGCCACAGTCTGGGGATGGTTCAGGAAGCCGCTGAAGTCATGCGTCCTGGCCAGACCTACGGCAGGATGGGCGAAACCTTGCACCCGCAGCCAGTGATAATAGCTGACCACCCGGTCCCAGGGATTCCGGACCAGCGTAACCGTCTGAAACGCCTCGATTTCCTCCGGCGTCACCAATCCCGCCACATCCGCAAGGGTCGAATGCTTCCACACCCGTCCGGCGGTCTTCACCCCCTTCCAGCGCCCCGCCCGCTTCCGCGCCTTCGGGGTGTCGCCGATCAGGATGTCATCCTTCGCCGCCCGCGCTTCATAGGCAAGCGTGAAGGCCGTCCCGCCGGTCTTCGGGATATGGACGAAGATGAACCGGCGGGCGCGGGAAATGATCATGGAGTCAGAAGGTTGGGCGGCACCTTCCCGTCGGCGAAAGCGACGAGGTTCGCCACCGCCATCATCCCC
>JBIJDO010000350.1:0-3630 GCA_044344105.1 Tabrizicola sp. | reverse complement strand
GCTTTCCCGCACCTCAAGGCAGGCCGTCCCCAGATGCGGCAGAAGGGTGACGTTCTCCATCGCCATCAAGGCCGCCGGAACCTTTGGCTCGAACTCATAGACATCCAGCCCCGCCCCGGCGATCCGGCCTTTCTGCAGGGCATCGACCAAGGCCGTCTCGTCCACGACGTCGCCCCGGCTGATATTCACGAAGATGCCTGAAGGCTTCATCATCTCAATCACTTGCGCGTCGATCAGATGATGCGTCCCCGCTCCTCCGGGCACCGCCACGACGACAAAATCCGCTGCCATCGCTTCGGCCATGGCTCCGGCGCGCGCGGGCACGTCCACATCCGCAACGGTGCTGCGGTTGTGGTAGATGACCTCCATCCCGAAGCCGAAGTGACAACGCCGCGCAATGGCCTTGCCGATCCGCCCCATCCCGATGACGCCAACCGTCTTGCCGCTGACATGGGTCCCCAGCATCTGCACCGGGCCCCATCCGTCCCATTTTCCCGCGCGCACCAGCCGCTCGCCTTCGCCCAGACGCCGGGCGGTCATCAGGATCAGACTCAGCGCGATGTCCGCCGTCGCATCGGTCACAGCACCAGGGGTGTTGGTGACGGCCAGTCCCGCCGCCTTCGCCGCCCCGACATCGATATGGTTGTAGCCCACGCCGAAATTCGCGAGGATCTTCGCACGCGGCCTGGAAACATCCGCAAAAACATCGGGTTGGAAGCGATCCCCCAAAGTGGGCAGCACGGCGTCATAGTCGCTTAAGGCGCAGCGCAGCTCGTCAGGTGACATCACCTCCGTCCGGTCGCGCAAGGTCACGTCAAAACGGTCCCCTGCCGCCTTCAGCACGCGGTCGGGCAAACGGCGGGTGATCAGAAGCGTCTGTTTCAAAACAGCTTTCCCCCCAAAGGAACCTCATGACCTGGCCCGATCAGGACGACCTGGCCCTCCTCGTCCGGGACCCCCAGCACCAGAACCTCGGACATCACCGGCCCGATCTGGCGCGGCGGGAAGTTGACCACGGCAAGCACCTGCCGCCCGACAAGACCCTCCGGCGTATAGTGCCGGGTCAACTGGGCAGACGAACGTTTTTCGCCGATCCCCGGCCCGAAATCGACCCAGAGCTTGATCGCCGGCTTCCGCGCCTCGGGGAAGGGTTCAGCCCGGATGATACGTCCGACGCGGATATCGACCTTCTCGAAATCGGCATAGGTGATGGTCATTTCCCCAGCTCCCGCCCCCGGTCCGCCGCCGCTTTCACCGCCCGTCTCAGAAGCGCCGGAAAGCCCGTCTCGGCATCCATCAGCACGCCCAGGGCCGCGGCGGTCGTCCCGCCCGGAGAGGTCACGTTGATCCGCAGTTGTGCAGCCGTTTCAGGGCTTTGGAAGGCCAGTTCCCCCGCCCCGCAGACCGTGGCACGGGCCAGCTGCATCGCCACATCGGCCGGCAGTCCTTCGGCCTCGCCCGCTGCGGCCATCGTCTCGATCAGATGGAACACATAGGCCGGACCCGAGCCCGACACGGCCGTCACGGCGTCGATCTGGGCTTCGTCCGACAGGGTAACAACCTGGCCAACGGCGGCCATCAGATCATGCGCAAGCGCAAAATCCCCATCCGACACATGGCCATTCCGGCACAGCGCGGTGATCCCCCGGCCCACCATTGCCGGGGTATTCGGCATGGTGCGGACTATCGGGGTGCGGGGTCCCAGAACCTCCTCGAAGGTCGCGATCGTTGTGCCCGCTGCGATCGAGACAAAGAGCGTACTTCCGTTCCCAAGTGCCTGAAGCGCGGGCAGGGCCACGCCCATCATCTGCGGCTTCACCGCCAGAAGGGCGACGGCTGGCGCGGTCGGAATACCCCGGTTCAGCCGAACGCCAGACCCCTTCAGCCAGTCGGTCGGATTGGGTTCAATCACCCAGACCGAGGCCGGAGGCACACCTGCTGCCAGCCAGCCGGTCAGAAGTGCGGTGCCCATCTTGCCGCAACCCAGAAGCACCAGCCCACCCTGCGCAACTCGTTCCAAACTCATGCAATCCCCCTCAATTCGGGGATGAGGTTAGGCGCGCCCGTAGGCCTCGGCAATGGCGACTTTCATCGCTTCTGCAGGGGACTGCTCGCCCCAGGACACCAGCTGGAACGCGGGGTAGAAGCGTTCGGACGCGCTGACCGCGCTGGCGATCAGCCGGTCGATCTGCTCGGGTCCGGCCATCTGCCCGCCGGACAGGACCAGACCATAGCGCCAGACCATCAGCTTCTGTTCGGCCCACCAGGTGAAGGCGCCGGACCAGACCATGTCATTGCAGCGGTTCAGAACGTCGAAGAGCGCCGACAGCTTTTCGGCGGGCGGCTCCATCTCGAAGGTGCAGATCAGGCGCAGGGTCTCGTCCTGCTCGCTCCACGCCAGGGTCAGAGAATAGGTGCGCCACTGCCCTTCGACCGCCATGGCGATCTGGTCATCCGTGACCCGGTCAAACTCCCAGGCGTGGTGTTCGGCCAGGGTCTCGACGATGTCGATGGGGTGGAGATCCTCCATCGCAGCGTAGTCTTCGGAAAGCGACATGCCCGGCCTCATTTTGATGCCTTCGGAGCTGATCGACCCCAAGGGCTGGGTGTCTGGCAAGGTGCAGCGGTGCCTGACGCTGACCTTACTAAATCTTGGGGGCATCTGGTGGTAGCTGTAAAGTGGTTTCTGCGCGAAATAGCTGTGGAAAAGCAGATTTGTGGCAGAGGAGAGTCTGCAGAGTCAAAGACTTGGCCTTTCAGGACTCGTGCAGGGCGTCGGCCACACGCGGAACAAGAAAAAAGCCCCCGTGCGAGGGAGCACGGGGGCATGTCGGGACGACCGGGCCGAACAGGGGACAGCGTAGCCGGGTCTTGGCGATGGGGACAGATCGCGTCGCCGAACGCAGCAAGGCTAGCGGCGCGGCGCAACGGGAGTGTGACAGGCCCGCCGGAGACCGGCAGGAAGCTGTGGATTACTTGCCGCGCGACCGGATCATGCCGGTGATGTCGAAGACCTGCTGCAGGATCGGGCGCGCCAGGGCATCGGCGCGCTCGGCCCCGTCGCCAAGAATGCGGTCGATCTCGCCGGGGTCGGCCATCAGGCGGTTCATCTCGGTGGTGATCGGCGCAAGCCTGGCCACCGCAAGTTCGGCCAGCCGTGGCTTGAAGGTGCCGAATTGCGCGCCCGCATGTTCGGTCACGACGGCGTCCACCGTCTGGCCGGACAGGGCGGCATAGATGTTCACGAGGTTCCTTGCCTCCGGGCGGTCCTTCAGACCCGCAAAGCTGTCCGGCAGCGGCGCGGCATCGGTCCTGGCCTTGCGGATCTTGGCGGCGATGGTGTCGGCATCGTCGGTCAGGTTGATCCGGCTTTGGTCGGAGGGGTCGGATTTCGACATCTTCTTCGTCCCGTCGCGCAGCGACATGACGCGGGTCGCGGCCCCCTCGATCAGGGGCTCGACCACCGGGAAAAACTCCACCCCATAGTCGTTGTTGAACTTGATCGCGATGTCGCGGGTCAGTTCCAGATGCTGCTTCTGGTCCTCGCCCACCGGGACCATGGTCGCGTGGTAGACCAGAATGTCGGCGGCCATCAGCGCCGGATAGGCGAAGAGGCCAAGCGAAGCCGCC
>JBIJDO010000140.1:0-6874 GCA_044344105.1 Tabrizicola sp. | reverse complement strand
TTCCTTGCTTTCTCCACCGCCGATGCAGGCCCGATGCCGCAAGTGCGCGGTCCTTTGGAGACCGTGACGCAAGTGAACCCCGAACACCTTGATCCCCTCTACCTCGCCGCCGTCGAGGCCGTTGACGAAGCTGTCCTGAACGCAATCGTCGCGGGCGAAGACGTGACCACGGTCAAGCCGCCGGGGCTGATGTGCCGGGCGATTGATAAGGCAAGGCTGGCGGGGATGTTTGTGGGGTAGGAAGTATGCCCTCCGGCAGAGAGGAAGCCTCTGCTTTACCATGAATTAGGGCTTCTGGCGAAGTACAGACATGACTTTGCACTGCGGCTTTATCCAACCAAGCTTGTGTGGGCAAAGCCAAGCCAGAATTTCCATGCAGCGAGAGTATTCAGCTGTAATGTTTGCCTTGAAGATCGGTTCATGGTGCCAGATTCGATTGCGAAAATTGGCGATGTGTCTGGAAGCTTTCTGCAGATGATGTCGGGATTTTCCAGCAGGAAGATGCGGAAATCCAACGGTGAGTGAATGACTCCACACGCTCGGATTGTAGCGTGCATCCAGCATCGAGACCCAGAAGCCAAACGATAGGCCTGCAACAATTTGGCCGGTCACGATGACTTGACCCCGCTTAGTGATACGAGCCTTGACGTCGTCGATCTGTTCACGCTGTCGCTTTTCAGCAACAGTTAGGAACGCGGACTCCTGCCACCAATCTGCGCCAAAGGTTGCGACCAGTACTGCGTTGATCCTGTTTCTGAGTGCAATTTCAACAGATTGAATCGGGAGGTGGAACGCCTCGCCCAGTTGAGCGTTCCATTGGTATAGGGCTAACGCTCTCTCTTCATCGTGCCCAGCAGCGAGCATGTAAGTGCCCAATCTCGCTGGCGATAAGGTGGGTTCGAGAAGCTTAAGCATTTTGTACCGTTAAGGAAACCTTGACGAATCTACTCTACGAGTGCATTTATGCAATGTGCGCTGAAGTACGTCACTGCTTGCAAACGGCTTCGGACTGATAGAGCCCCGCGACAGCCGAAAGGTCCTCGCGGGGTTTCGCTTTTCTAGATCTCGCAAACCTAGATCGCATATTAAGTATTTGGCCAAAATAGATATTTTCTCTCGACCTCACCCACACTTCGAATGCCCGCACGACCCGCAGGTCAAGCACCCCTCGACCATCCGTAGATCATACGACCCGCAGGCCGGACACGCCTTGCCGCGCGGGGCCTCTCCGACCCGCAGCAGTTCCGCCTTGGGGTCGGATTTCAGGCCCAGCCCCTCGCCTTCGATGAAGCCGATGTCGATCAGGTGGCGTTCGATCACCCCGCCGATGGCCGCGAGGATTGACGGAATGTACCGCCCCTCCATCCAGGCCCCGCCGCGGGGGTCGAAGACGGCTTTCAATTCCTCGACCACAAAGGAGATATCGCCGCCCCGCCGGAACACCGCACTGATCATCCGGGTCAGGGCCACGGTCCAGGCGAAATGCTCCATGTTCTTCGAGTTGATGAACACCTCGAACGGCCGCCGGTGGCCCGCCGTCACGATGTCGTTGATCGTAATGTAAAGCGCGTGCTCCGACCCCGGCCATTTCACCTTGTAGGTTTGCCCCTCCAGCGCGGCCGGGCGATCCAGCGGTTCCGAGAGATACACCACCTCCCCCCCCGTTACCGGCTGCGACGCGACCGGCGCGGTCTGCGCTTCCGACACCGTCAGCACCGACCCCGTCACGTCATTCGGGCGATAGGTCGTGCAGCCTTTGCAGCCCTGATCCCAGGCGGCCATGTAGACCTGACGGAAATCGTCAAAGCTGATGTCGACCGGGCAGTTGATCGTCTTCGAGATCGACGAATCCACCCAGCGCTGCGCCGCCGCCTGCATCCGGACATGGTCCAGGGGCGGCAGGGTCTGGGAATTCACGATCTGCTCCGGCAGCTGCTTGTCCCCGAACTTCTCGCGCCAGAGGCGGACGGCGTAGTCGACCACCTCCTCCTCGGTGCGGCTGCCATCCTTCTGCAGCACCTTGCGGGTGTAGGCATAGGCGAAGACCGGCTCGATCCCGCTCGACACATTCCCCGCATACAGAGAAATCGTCCCGGTCGGCGCCACAGACGTCAGCAGTGCATTCCGGATACCATGCTTGGCCACCGCCTCGCGCACATCCGCATCCATCCCGGCCATGTTGCCGCTGGCCAGAAACCCCTCCGCCTCGAACAGCGGAAACGCCCCCTTTTCCCTGGCAAGGTCCACCGACGCCAGATAGGCCGCCCGCGCGATGGCGTGCATCCAGGCCTCGGTGACCCTGGCAGCCTCCTCCGAGCCGTACCGCAGCCCGACCATCAGGAGCGCATCCGCCAGCCCCGTGACCCCAAGCCCGATCCGCCGCTTGGCCTTCGCCTCTGCCGCCTGCTCTGGCAAGGGGAAGCGCGAGGCATCGACCACATTGTCCATCGCCCGAACCGCGACCCGCACCAGACGGTCCAGTGCCTTCACGTCCATCGAGGCATGCGCCTCGAAGGCATCCTTCACCAGCGTCGGCAGGTTGATCGACCCCAGAAGGCACGCCCCATAGGGCGGCAGCGGCTGCTCGCCGCAGGGGTTGGTGGCGGCGATGGTCTCGACATAGCCAAGGTTGTTCGCTGCATTGATCCGGTCGATGAAGATCACCCCCGGTTCCGCGAAATCGAAGGTCGACCGCATGATCCGGTTCCACAGGTCGCGCGCCTGCACGGTCCGGTAGACCTTGTCCCCGAAGACCAGTTCCCAAGGCCCGTCCGCCTTGACCGCCGCCATGAACGCATCCGTCACCAGCACCGACAGGTTGAACATGCGCAGGCGCGCCGGGTCCTGCTTCGCGGCAATGAACGCCTCGATGTCCGGATGGTCGCAGCGCATCGTCGCCATCATCGCGCCCCGGCGGCTGCCCGCCGACATGATCGTCCGGCACATCGCGTCCCAGACATCCATGAACGACAGGGGCCCCGAGGCATCCGCCGCCACCCCCTTCACCTCGGCCCCTTTCGGACGGATGGTACTGAAATCATACCCGATCCCGCCGCCCTGCTGCATGGTCAGCGCAGCCTCCTTCAGCGCGGTGAAGATGCCCTCCATCGTGTCCGGGATCGTCCCCATCACGAAGCAGTTGAACAGCGTCACCGACCGGCCCGTCCCCGCCCCCGCCGTGATCCGCCCGGCGGGCAGGAAGCGGAACCCCTCCAGCGCCGCATAGAATTCGGCCTCCCATTTCGCCGGGTCCGCCTCCACCTCCGCCAAGGCCCGCGCGATCCGCCGCCAGCTGTCCTCTACCGTCCCGTCGATGGGCGTGCCGTCCGCCGCCTTGAAGCGGTACTTCATGTCCCAGATGCTTTCGGCGATAGGCGTATCGAACCGCGACATGGGGCTGCTCTCTCTGTCTCTTGTGGATAAATCGGGCGGAAGGCCCAAGATACGCCCCTCACCCCCTCGGGTCAACTTGCCGCTCCCGCCGCAAGGCCTATGATCCCCGCATGATCAACCTCCTGAAACTCTGCGTCGGCGCGGACAGCGTCGAGGACCTGACCGACTGGCAGCGCCAGCAGCGCCCGCACTGGCCCGAGGGGCGAGCGATCCACGTCACCCGCATGTGGCCGAAGCGTGAGGCCGAGGTGCTGGACGGCGGTTCGCTCTACTGGGTGATCAAGGGCGTGATCCTCGCCCGCCAGCGCATCCTTGACCTGCAGGAGGTCAATCTCGGCGACGGCATTCCGCGCTGCGCCCTGGTGCTGGATGCCGAGGTCATCCGCACCGAAGCCGCGCCACGCCGGCCTTTCCAGGGTTGGCGCTACCTCAGCCCTGCGGACAGCCCCCGCGATCTGAGAAAGGGCCACGAGCGCGAGGAAGCCCTGCCCCACGCGCTTGAGCAGGCCCTGGCCGAGATCGGGTTGCGATAGGCGGGTGGCCTGACAAAGGTCACGGCAGAAAGAGCGACCTTTCCTCGTAAACAACGGAAAGGCCTAAAAATTTTCCAGAAAATTTTTAGACCTTTCGCGTCCGTGCCCTTTGGTTCTCTCACGTCCCTGCCCGACGCCGTTCAAGGGCTTGGAACCACTCCACGTCGCCGTACCCCTAAGCCGGCGGCCTGACCCCCAGCACCGCAGCCAGCCGCCCCATCGCTTCCCGGTCCTCCCCGGTCCACTCAACCGAGGTTGCGGCCCAAAGACAGGCCTCGCTCTTGTGGATCAGCCCGTCCGACAGCACCCGCAGGTGGTTGGCCCGCAGCGTTTCGCCGGACGAGGTGATGTCCGCGATCGCCTCGGCCGTCCCGTTCGTCACGGTGCCCTCGGTTGCACCCTGGCTGTCGACCAGACTGTAATCCGCCACGCCCCGGCCCTGCAGGAAGTCGCGCACCAGCCGGTGGTACTTGGTCGCGATCCGAAGGCGGTGGCCATGCGCCGCCCGGAACGCCGCCGCTGCCGCATCAAGGTCGTCCACCGTCTCGACATCGATCCAGACCGCCGGGACCGCAAGCACCAGGTCGGCCTGCCCGAAACCAAGCCGGGCAAGCTCGATCATCTCGCCCGGGTTCAGGTCCTCCCGCACCAGGTCGGACCCGGTCACGCCAAGATGAATCCGCCCTGAAGCCAGTTCGCGCGGGATCTCCCCGGCGGACAGAAACACCGGCAGAACGCCCTCCACCCCTTCGATCACGCCGGAATACTCCCGGTCCGCGACCCGTCGCATCCCGACACCGCGCGCGCCGAACCAGTCGAAGCAGTCCTGCATCAGCCGCCCCTTCGACGGCACCCCGATCCGGATCATGACAGCCCTTTCAGCCGCGCGACCAGTTCCGGCCGGATCACCCCGCCCACCGCCGGGATGAAGGCCCCCGCGCCCAGGACCGCCGTCAACGCGTCATACCGGCCCCCAGAGGCGACCGGGGGCATCCCGTCGGCAAGGAAACTGAACACGAACCCGTCGTAGTATTCCAGCGCGGTCCGCCCGTGGCTCGCCTCGAAGGCAAGCGTTGCGACATCCACTCCCCGCGCCGCCAAGGCGTCAAGCCGGGCCGCGAACCGGTCCACCGCCGGGGCGATGGCGGGCAGCATCGGGGCAATCCCGCGCAGGTGGGTCAGCGCCGCCGCTGCCGGGGCTTCCAGACCAAGCAGGTCGTAAAGCAGCGCCGCCTCGGGCGCCTTGATCGGCGGGGTTTCGGCATCGGCCACCAGGGCCTCGGCCCGCGCGATGATCTCTTCCGGTCCGCGCAGCCCGACGAAATTCCCCGCCTCCTCGATCAGTTGCGCGGGCGATCCCGCCTTCAGCCGCTCCAGCAGCGCCAGCCGACCCGCCGGAACCGGGGCCCGCCCGGCAAACCGGTCCAGAAGCGCCTTGAACCGCTGCGGTCGCCAGACATGCCGCAACAGGGTCGCCTTCCGGCGTTCGGCGGTCTCCAGTCCCCGGACCGCCGCCATCAGGATGCCGATGTCACCGGTCACCGGTCGTAGGTTCAGCCCCGAAAGCAGATCACTGAAAAGGGCGAACACCTCGGCATCTGCCGCTTCAGGGGCCGTGCGATCAAAGACCTCATACCCCACCTGCAGGTATTCGCTGGCCCGGCCCGAACCGCGCGCCTGCTTGCGGAACACCTCGCCCAGGTAGGCATAGCGCGCCGGTTCCGCCCCGTGCGCCATATGCGCCTGCACCACTGGAACGGTGAAATCTGGCCGCAGCATCATCTCGCCCCGGGCGGGATCGTCCGTCACATAGGCCCGCGCCCGGATATCCTCGCCGTAAAGGTCCAGCAGCGTACCGGCAGGCTGCAGGATGTCGGCCTCGACCGGCACCGCGCCCGCCTGCAGGAAACCCGCCAGCAGCCGCTCGCCTTCAGCGCGGATGGCAGCACGCAGGGTCATGCCGGGTGCCCCCCCACCCTGGCCCTCCCCCACGCGGGGGGAGGGAAGCACGCGACGCCCGACGTTGCCGAACTGCATGCAAGGCCAGCCCCACGCGCCTCCCCTCCCCCAACGTGGGGAGGGGCCGGGGGAGGGGGGCACGCCGCAAGGATCATTGCCCGAGCATCCGCTTGACCGCCGCCACCAGATCGGCCCGGTCCACCTCGACCTGCGCCGGTCGATCCTTCCATTCTTCCAGCGTGGCACTCTCGGCGATCTTCGCGCCAAGGATCAGGTCCTTCAGGATCACCTTGCCCGCCGCCGCCTCGGTCCCGCCCTGGATCACGGCAATCGGCGATGCCCTTTTATCCGCATATTTCAACTGGTTGCCAAAGTTCTTCGGGTTCCCGAGGTAAACCTCCGCCCGGATGCCCGCCTGCCGCAACTCGCCAACCATGCCCATGTAATCGGCCATCCGGTCGCGGTCCATCACAGTCACGACGACCGGTCCTTGCGAAGAGCCAGCGACGCGCCCCTTTGCGCGGAGCGCCGCGAGGAGCCGGTCCACCCCGATGGAAACCCCGGTCGCCGGCACATCCTGCCCGGTAAACCGCTTGACGAGGCCGTCGTAGCGCCCGCCCCCGGCGACCGAGCCGAAGTTCCTCGGACGGCCCTTCTCGTCGGTGATCTGGAAGGTCAGCTCCGCCTCAAAAACTGGCCCGGTATAGTAGCCGAGGCCCCGGACCACGCCGGGGTCGATGACGATACGGTCAGGGCCATAGCCTTGGGCGGCGAGGAGCGAAGCGATGGCTTCCAACTCTTCAACGCCCTCGGCTCCCATTGCCGAAGAAGCAACCAGCTCCCGAAGTCGGACGAGCGTTGCAGCCTCTGTCTCCCGCTTCGCAGTGGTGAAGCCCATCACAGTTTCAGCTTGGTCGGGGTCGAGGCCAGCCCCCTTGGTGAAGTCGCCGCTCTCGTCCTTCCGGCCCTCACCGAGGAGAGCCCGGACA
>JBIJDO010000165.1:0-6218 GCA_044344105.1 Tabrizicola sp. | reverse complement strand
CCGGGCGGCAGTATTTTGAGGCAACTGCCGGTGCTGTTGGGCCGATCTACACAACCCTACTCGCCCTCCTCTTGGTCATGGTAGGGATTAACGCGGCCTTGAATGTCTATCGGATCTCGATGCGCGACGCGGTTCAGCTGTCGTTCCGCATCGTCATGGTCCTGATGTTCGGCCTGACCTGGTCCAACTTCACTCAGATTTACGATGCCGCCAGCAATGGGCTCAGTGCTCTTGCGCTGGAATACTTCCGGCTCGGGGGCGGCGGTGTCGGTTCATCCGCCACAGCAGCCATGGATGACATGGCGAACATGA
This sequence comes from Tabrizicola sp., assembly GCA_044344105.1. Lineage (GTDB taxonomy): Bacteria > Pseudomonadota > Alphaproteobacteria > Rhodobacterales > Rhodobacteraceae > Tabrizicola. The sequence goes on along the minus strand of JBIJDO010000165.1, from coordinate 5,906 downwards.
TGGCCGGAAATGTGGATTCCGTGTCTTCGGCGATGTCGTCCATCATGCGCGGCTTCGTGGCTGCAGTCCTTTATGTCGTGCTTGGCGTGTTGATGGCGGTCTATGTCTTCATCGTTGGCTTCTCGAAGCTGATGATCGCTTTCCTGCTCGGGGTTGCCCCAATTGCCATCGGCGCCACGATCTTCGAGAAGACCAAGGGCATGTTCGAGGCCTGGCTCTCGGCCATGATCGGCTACCTAATGTACCCAGTGGCGTCGGCTGGAGTCATCGTGGCCGTGGTAACCGTGGCGCATGATGTGTTTCGGGAAACCGAAGACGTCACCGACCTCGGCTCGATTCTTGGTTTCTTCGTCATCGTTTTCGTCGGCATATTTGCCCTCATGGCGATCCCGAATGCCGTAACGCATATAACCGGCCAGATCAGCCTCGCGAGTTTTGCGCCGCAAGCGCTACGTATCGCAGGCAAGCCGCTGGAAAAGGCCTCCGACTATTCAGCGAGGCGCATGAACGAGGTCCGCTCGGGCTTCATGCACGGCAAGACCGAACACCACCATTTGCGCGATCAGGCGCGGTCAGATGCCGAGCGCGGCCAGGCCGCAAGGGCGCGACTTGGCCAGTTCATCCGCGACAGCTGACGCTGACGAGCTGGCCCACGCCGCACGACTGCCGACCGCGCAATTCCCTATTTCCGGAGCAAGATGATGACAGGTTCTCCCCCTGAATTGAGAAGTTTTCTCGAAGCCGAGATGTTTTACGGCGTCAAAAAACGCGAGCGGATCGCCTATCTGGTGGCGGGCGGCGGACTGGCCATCGGCCTGATGGGCATGATCGCTGTCGTCACAATGCTCCCCTTGAAGCAGACCGAAGCCTTCCTCGCCATCGTCGACAAGGACACTGGCGTCGCGGAACGCGTGGTTGCAGTGGAAAAGGCCGGCATCGAACAGGCTGAGGCGATCCGCCAAAGCCTGCTTTTCGCCTATGTCACCGACCGAGAAACCTATGACCAGCACGACAACGAGTCCCGCATCCTGCGCGCCTACACTTGGTCCGAAGGCAATGCCCGCCAAGGGTTGGTCAGCCTCTGGACGGAAGGCAACGCCAACTATCCGCCCAAGCTCTACGGCCAGAATTCCAAGGTGGTCATCGACATCCTGTCAATCACCCCGGTGACGGATACAACCGCGCAAGTGCGCTTCACCAAGACCTGGGTCTCCGATGGCGAGGGCGTGCCAGACCGGATCGGCAAGTTCACCGCCACCGTCACATATCGCTTCGAGCCGTCCAAACAGACTGCGCTCGATCTCGTCTGGCAGAACCCGACCGGGTTTTTGGTGACGGACTACCGCATCACAGCTGAAACTTTGACCACGCAGGAGGGCTGACATGATCCCCCGTTCCACATTTCTTATGGCTGGTTTTCTAGCCAGCCTCACCGCCCTGCCCGCTTTGTCCGAAACCGCGCCCAAGCCCGGCACCCATGATGCTCGTGTGACCTATGCCACCTATCAGGAAGGTCAGGTCTACCGGATCAACACGCGCCTTAGAAACGTGACCCTCGTCGAACTTGGGAGCGGCGAGCAAATCCAGTCCATCGCCATCGGCGATCTGGAAAGCTTCAAGATCGACAAACTGGAACGTGCGAACCTCTTCATCATCAAGCCCGTCGTCGCCGGGGCAACGACCAACCTGACCGTCGAGACGCAACGCAACATTTACTTTCTGCAGGTGACCGAAGGCGGCCGTGGAGAGCCGAACTATTCGGTGAAGTTCACCGTGCCGGGCAGCACGCGTGCCGCCACAACCGGCAGCGAGATCCCGGCCTCCATGCCCATGAGTTACAAGATCATGAAAAAGGGCCGCGCCCTGCCCGGGTTTGCGCCGGTCTCAATTTCAGATGATGGGCGGAAAACCACCTTTGTCATCCCACCCGGCGCGCCGATGCCGACGATCTTCCGCGCAGATACCAAGGGTCAGGAATACTCGGTCAATTCCTCAGTCCGCGGGACCACCATCACGGTCAGCACGCGCTCTGAACGCTGGGTGCTGCGCTACGGCGAGGAATACGTCTGCGTCACGGCCGAGCCGGGGGTCAGCCAATGACCGACGAGACCCACGCCGAAAAACTCACCGCCCGCATGGAGCGCATGAGGCCTTCCGAGACCCCAAAGCGGCGGCGCGGCATAAACCCCTACGCGCTTTCCGCCGTGACGGCCGTGGCCGGCGTTGGCGTCGGGGCCTGGCTGGTCCTTGCCGCACCTGATGCCCCTGCCCCGGCACCTGCGATCGAGACGGCCTCAGTCAGCGATTTTCAAGGCGATGGAACGGGGACCGATGGCTTCAGCGTTTCACGGCCAAAGCCGCAAATCGTCCCGGCAGCGCCGGACACCTCGGAGGCAGAACGGTTGCAGGCAGAGATCGAAGCGCTGAACGCCCAGATCGCCGATCTGAAGGCCAATCCTGTGACGGTCACCGACGAGGCCGCACTCGCTGACCTCAAAGCGCAGGTCGCTGCCCTTGATGCCGATGCAAAGGCCCGCGCGGCAGCCCTCTCTGATCTTGAGCGTGAAAACATCCGGCTGCAGACCGAACTTGAGACCAAGCTGCTCATCGATGGCGACTCTGAGGCTGAGGCCGCGCGCGCTCGGGAAGAAGAACTGGCCCGGCGCAGGCAGGAAGCCGAAATGCTGAACCAGGCGCAGATCTATTCCGATATGGTGGCCTTGCGCTCCAGCATGGAGATGGGCGGGGAGACTGGCGCAGCAGCAGCACCCGCCCCGGGTGCGCCCGGGCAAGCCGCAACTGGCGATGATGCGTTTCGCAGGGCGGGGGCCAAGGCGGCCGAGGTCCGGCAGGCGGAGGTCATCGCCGATCCAGCCCACACCGTGATGCAAGGAACGCTGATCGAGGCAGCACTTGAGACCGCGATCAGCACAGATCTTGCCGGCAATGTCTCGGCCATCGTCAGCCACGATGTCTGGTCGTTCGATATGTCCCGCGTGCTGATCCCCCGCGGCTCGCGTCTGTTTGGGCGCTATGATTCCGAGGTCGATGCCGGTCAGCGGCGTGTGCTGATCGCTTGGGACCGGCTGGTCACGACCGACGGTCAATCCGTTAGTCTTGCCGCCTATGGCACGGACCGCATCGGGCGCTCGGGTCTGCCCGGTACTGTGCGGAACCACTTCCTTCAACGCTTTGGCACTGCCGCGCTGATTTCTGTGATCGGGGCCGTGCCCGCCATTGCTTCCGCGCGCTATGCCGATGACGAAGTGGCCTCGGACACCGCCGAAAACGTCGGCACTGATTTGGGCGAAGCGGTCAACACAGTTATAGCCGACTATCTCAGCATCCCGCCCACGATCAGCGTCAACCAGGGTGCGGTCGTGATGATCCGTGTCGATGCAGATTTGGCGTTTTACTGATGAGCTATCTCGACACCTATCTCGGGCAGCTCGATGCCGCCCTGTCGGACCCGGCCGTCATGGAACTGGCGATCAATGCCGATGGATCGATCTGGCTGGAGCGCGCGGGGCAGATTCACATGACCCCAAGCGGCCTTACCGTGCTGCCTGCGCGGTCCGTGCGGGATTTGGCTGCCCAAATTGCCAACTCGACATCGAACACCTTCACGGAAACGGCGCCGCTGGTCTCGGCGGCGGTGCGCTATCGCGATCTGATGTTGCGTTGTCAGGTGGTGGGCTCACCCGCCGTCTCGGGCGGCACGGTGATTGGCATTCGAGTGTTTCGCTCCCGGCAAGGGGATGTGAAGCGTATGGCCAAATCCTTCAGCTTTCTGCGGGGCCAAGAAAACTCCCTGGAAGAGGAGCGCCGCGCGATGGTCGCTGAGATTCGCGCCGGATCGGAAGGGGCAGATGTCGAAGCTTTCTTGGGCAAGCTGGTCTCTGAGCGGCTGAACGTCATCGTCTCGGGCGGCACCTCGACCGGCAAGACCGAGTTGGGCCGCAAGCTCTTGGAAATGGTCGCCGCCGATGAGCGGATTGTCACCATAGAGGATTCTCTCGAACTTCTGCCCGGTCAGCCCAATACCGTCAGACTCATCGCGCAGCGCGATGAGGGTTCGCCCCGGTCTGCCGACAAGCTCTTGCAGGCCACGCTGCGCTTGCGACCTGACCGGATCATCTTGGGCGAGTTGCGCGGGGCTGAGGCCGCGACGTTTCTAGATGCGATCAACACCGGCCACTCGGGTTCCTTCACGACGCTGCACGCCCATTCGGCCCGCAAGGCCATGGACCGCCTCGCACTTCTGGTGATGGCGCAGGGAACCAAGCTCAGTTTCGGCGAGGTCATCCGATATCTGCAGACCTCGATCGACGTGATCCTGCAGATGGGCCGCATCGGCGATCAGCGCGGGATCATGGAGATGTATTTCCCCGGCCTCGACGACTGACGCCGCCGCAGCGCCCGCGCTCCCCTTCCCCATTTCCGGCTCTTTGCCCCGCAGGTACCCCATGGAAAACGACAGCAATGCAGGGCTGAACCGCCCGGAAACAGAGCGCAGCGATGCCGAACGTCCGGCCGCTGACCGACCCAAGGAATACTTCTCGGTTCGGCTGACCTTGTCAGGAGCCGCGCAGGAATTCGAAGACCCGCGCCAAGCTGGCGAGGCCTTCTTTCGCGCGGATCCCGCCGAGCGACCCTCGGTGGCGCATATCGATGGCAACACCGCGCGCACCATGGCCCGGACAGAGGTCCACGGGGTCCATGAGACCGGCGAGACGCGGTATTTCAAAAGCCTGCCGGACTCCCATGCGCCAGATGCCGAGTTCCGCGCCGGGTTTCTGAATACGATGGAGGCCTCGCTGACGGAGCGGTTGGGCAAGCTCGAATGGGGAAAAGACGGTCCTGCCGTGACCGAGCGGCTGGATACAGGGCTGAGGGATGATCTCGAGGCCTTCGCGCGTCGGGAGCCAGAAAGGGCGGCGACGCTTTGGGCCGATCACAGCGACGCGGTCCCGCCCGGGCCGACATTGCGCGCGGCGGTGCAAGTCTGGGAGGAAATGGCGGTTCAGGAGGTGGCAGCCAACCAGGACGCCCTTGTTGAAAAGCCGCCCATCATCGCGGCAGGCGACTGGGTCACGACTGATGCAAATGTCGACCTGCGGCCCGTGGCAGTTGCAACCGACCGAGGGATTCACACGGGCTATGAGGCGAATTTGCCGGGACGGGAGAATGAACTCACCGTCTCGGAGCGCACTTTCCCGAACTCCCGCGAGGCTCTGCGCCACGCCTATGATTTCTATGAAGGTGGCGAAGAAGGGCTTGAGCTGGCGGTAAAGCGCGCGTTGGAGATCGACCGCGAGTTGTTGGAAGAACCCGACCGCGCGCCGGAAGGGCTTGTCCTTGAGCATCGGCCACAGCCCGAGTTCACCCGCCCTGAAACGGCGATCTATGCGGGCGATGATGCGCAACTTGTGCTGACCTTCGGTCGGGACACTGAAAACACCCGCGATCTGGCCGAACGGCTCGTCGCCGACCCGGAATTTCAGAAGGTGGTGGCAGAGTATATCCCAAATGCTGACGCCACGCTTGGCACCGGTCGCTTTGTCGACGGCGAAGGCTCCGCCGGGTTTCTGCCCGATGAGCTTTTGGCCGTCACCTCCTATGTTCGCGATGGTGGGGCCGAGGTTCTGGCGAAGTTCCCCGATGAGGGGCCGCTCAGTGAAGCCTTGGCCAAGCATCTGGCGCAAAGCCCGGTGATCGCGGCCTATGTCGAAGAAGAACGGCAGCGGAGCGATTTTTCTTCCGACCCTGCACGGTCAATCTCGGCTTGGGTGGCGCAATCGACAACCCAGATCGACAGATTGCCCTCGGACCGACAAGACGACCTGCGATCCGAAATGCAGAGTATTGCCAAGGAAGCTGCGGCGGCCTTTGGGCTTGATCGGAAA
>JBIJDO010000262.1:0-4701 GCA_044344105.1 Tabrizicola sp. | reverse complement strand
ACACCTGACCCGGCGCGGGTGGAGACGACGCCCGCACACAACCCTCTCGCTCTGGGCAGGCCTTTGCGCTATGCCGGGAAAAACCAGGGGAGTTGCCGATGCCTGCCGCATTGTCGCCGATCGATCAGGCCAAGTTCGTCGCCGCCAGACGGTCGGTGGATTTTGTCGAGGACGGGATGAAGCTTGGCCTTGGCACAGGGTCCACCGCGGCGTGGATGGTGCGCTGTCTGGCCGAACGGGTACGGGACGAGGGGCTGAAGGTCACCTGCGTCGCCACGTCGTCGCGCACCATCGACCTGGGGCGGAACCTCGGGCTGGATGTGATCGGGATGGACGAGGTCAAGTGGCTGGACCTGACCATCGACGGCGCGGACGAGTTTGATCCGAACCTGAACCTGATAAAGGGCGGCGGGGCGGCACTTCTGCAGGAAAAGATCGTGGCGACCGCCAGCGACCGCATGATCGTCATCGCGGATGCGGCGAAAGAGGTCGCGCAGCTTGGCGCCTTTCCCCTGCCGGTCGAGGTGGTGCCCTTCGGCTGGCGCACGACCAAGGCGCTGATCGAAGAGACGCTCTATTCGCTGGACGTGATGAACCGCGAGGTCAGCTTGCGGATGGGCGGGGCCGAGCCCCTGATGACGGACGAGGGTCACTACATCCTCGACCTCGACCTCAAGCATATCGGCAATCCCCGGCAACTGGCGCTGGTGCTGAACCAGATTCCCGGCGTGGTCGAGAACGGGCTTTTCATCGACATCTGCGACGTGGTGGTGATCGGCCACGGCGACGGGCGGGTGACGGTGCGCGACATCAACTCGGGCAAAGTCGAGAACGGGACGGTCGACATCACCGAAAGCCGGAACATCTTTGCCGATCTGGACTAGGCGCGCCGCAACCGGTCGCCGCGAGGTTCCCGGAACGCGTGGTGACGGGCCTGTCGTTCCCCGCCTGAAGCGCATATCTGATCCTGCATCCAGCAGCACACGGACCACACAATGACTTTCGACTACGATCTTTTCGTCATCGGCGGCGGCTCGGGCGGGGTCCGCGCGGCGCGGGTGGCCTCGGGCGACTGGGGCGCAAAGGTTGCGCTGGCCGAGGAAAGCCGCATGGGCGGCACCTGTGTCATCCGGGGCTGCGTGCCGAAGAAGCTGATGGTCTTTGCTAGCGGCTTTCCCGAGGCCATCGAAGAGGCGCGTGCCTATGGCTGGCAGGTCGAGGCCGGGCGCTTCGACTGGACGGTCTTCCGCACGAAGCTGGAGGCCGAGCTGGACCGGCTGGAAGCGGCCTACCGCAATACGCTCAAGACCGCCGGGGTCACGGTGCATGACGCGCGTGCCACCCTCGTCGATGCGCATCGGGTGCGGCTGGCGACGGGTCACGAGTTCACGGCAAAGCACATCCTGATCGCCACCGGGGGCCGACCCTTCGTGCCGGACATTCCGGGGGCCGAATTGGCCGTCACCTCGAACGAGATGTTCCATCTGGACAGGCTGCCGAAGCGGGCGCTGGTGGTGGGCGGCGGCTACATCGCGTCGGAATTCGCCTGCATCCTGAACGGGTTGGGCGTGAAGGTCAGCCAATACTACCGGGGCGCGCAGATCCTGCGCGGGTTCGACGACGAGGCGCGCGGCCATGTCGCCAACGCGATGCAGGCCAATGGCATCGACATCCACTGCGGCACCGACATCCTGCGGCTGGAGAAGACGCCGACGGGCATCCGCGCGGTCGCGACCGACGGGAGCGAGCGTGAGTTCGACCTTGTCCTCCTTGCGACCGGTCGCAGGCCGAACACCGGGGAACTGGGGCTTGAGGCGCTGGGTGTCGCCCTCGGCCGTTCGGGCGAGATCTTGGTCGACCGCTACAGCCAGACCGGCGTGCCCTCGATCTTTGCGGTGGGCGACGTGACCGGGCGGATCAACCTGACCCCGGTCGCGATCCGCGAGGGGCATGCCTTTGCCGACACCGTCTTCGGCGGCAGGCCCACCGCCTTTGATCACGAGCTTGTCGCCTCGGCGGTCTTCACCCAGCCCGAAATGGGTTCGGTCGGCCTGTCCGAGGAGGCAGCCCGCGCCAAGGAACCGATCGAGGTCTACGCCACCGCCTTCCGTCCGATGAAGACGGCCTTTGCCGGCAAACCGGACCGGGTCCTGATGAAGCTGATCGTCGCCCGCGCCTCGCGCGTCATTCTGGGTTGCCATATCGTCGCACCCGAGGCCGGCGAGATGATCCAGCTTGCGGCCATCGCGATCCGGATGGGCGCGACCAAAGAGGATTTCGACCGCACCTGTGCCGTGCATCCGACCATGGCGGAAGAACTGGTGACGATGCGAAAACCGGTCAGAACGGCCTGACAGCCGGTCGCGGTGGGTTGATTTCCGGCTGGATATGACCAGCTTAGGGAAAAGCGAAGAACAAGGGGTTCTAATCAATGGCAGGAAGTGGCGGTCCCTGGGGCGGCGGCGGCGGCTCGGGCGGGGACGACCGGGGCGGCGGCAGGGGCGATGACGAGGAGGACCGCCGCAGTGGCGGGCGGCGCGGCGAAGGCGGCCCGCAGATCCCCGAGATCGACCAGCTGATGAAGCGCGGTCAGGAACAGCTTCGCGTCCTGATGGGCGGGCGCGGGCGCAGCGGTCAGGGCGGCCCCGGCGGCGATCCCGGCGGTCCGGTCTTCACCCGTCAGGGCATCGCTCTTGGTGCCCTTGCGTTGGTCGCGATCTGGTCCTTCATGTCCTTCTACACGGTGCGGCCCGAAGAGCGTTCGGTCGAGCTTCTCCTTGGCGAAAGCTCGGGCCTCGGCGATCCCGGCCTCAATTTCGCGCCCTGGCCCATCGTCCGGTACGAGAAGGTGCAGGTCACCGGCGAACGCACCACCGATATCGGTACCGGGCCGGGCAGCACCGATTCCGGGCTGATGCTGACGCGCGACCAGAACATCGTCGACATCGGCTTTCAGGTGGTCTGGAACATTTCGGATCCCGAGAAATACCTCTTCAACCTTGCCGACCCTGAGAACACGATTCGCGCCGTCAGCGAAAGCGCGATGCGCGACATCATCGCCCGGTCGGAACTGTCGCCGATCCTCAACCGCGACCGGGGGGTCATCTCCGCCGATCTTCGGACCGCGGTGCAGACGACGCTGGACAGCTACAACGCCGGGATCACCGTGATCCGGGTCAACCTTGCGGTCGCGCAGGCCCCGCGCGAGGTCATCGACGCCTTCCGGGCCGTCCAGGCCGCCGCACAGGAACGGGACCGTCTGGAAAAGGAAGCCGATGCCTACGCCAACCAGGTGACGGCCGGGGCACGGGGCGAGGCCGCGCGCCTTGTCGAAGCGGCGGAAGGCTACCGCGCCCAGGCCGTCAACTCGGCCCAGGGCGAGGCGGCGCGCTTCGTCTCGGTCTACGCCGAATATGTGAAGGCGCCGGAAGTCACGCGGCGACGGCTGTATCTCGAGACAATGGAGCGGGTGCTGGGCGGCATGAACAAGGTGATCCTTGACGGTGTGGGCGGCGGCGAGACCGGGCAGGGCGTCGTGCCCTTCCTGCCCTTGAACGAGCTTGGGCGGATGACACCCTCGCAAGGGGCCGGAACCACGGGAGGGACCAACTGATGCGCGCGCTTTACATCGTGCCCGTGCTGGTGATCCTTCTGGTCCTGGTGCTGTCGTCGGTCTTCATCGTCGATGAACGGAAGAAGGCGCTGGTGCTGCAGTTCGGCCAGGTCATGCAGGTCAAGGAAGACGCAGGTCTGGGGTTCAAGGTTCCGCTGCTGCAGGATGTCGTCCTGTATGAAGACCGCATCCTTGGCCTGCAGACCCAGCCGATCGAAGTCACGCTCCTGTCCGACCGTCGCCTGGTGGTTGACGCCTTCGCGCGCTGGCGGATCGTCGATCTGGTGCAGTTCCGCCAGTCGGTCGGCACCGGGGCCGAGGATCGGGCACAACAGCTGTTGGGCAACATCCTCAGCCAGGCGATCCCCGAAGTGCTGGGCAATGCGACGCAGGATCAGGTGCTGTCGCAGAACCGGGCCGGGCTGATGAACCAGATCCTGACCATCGCCAAGCGCGAAGGGGCGGCACTCGGCATTGACGTGATCGACGTGCGGCTGACCCGGACCGACCTGCCGGAACAAAACCTCGAGGCAACCTTCGCCCGGATGCGGGCCGAACGGGAACGCGAGGCGGCGGACGAAAAGGCGCGCGGCGGCGAAGCGGCGCAGCGGGTCCGGGCCTCGGCAGACCGGACCGTGGTGGAGCTGACCTCGGACGCGCGGCGGCAGGCCGAGGTGATCCGCGGCGAGGCCGATGCCGAGCGGAACCGGATCCTTGCCGAAGCCTATGGCGCCGACCCGGAGTTCTTTGCCTTCATCCGGTCGCTGAGCGCCTATGAGGCCAGCCTGCAGGGTGGAAACTCTTCGATCGTGATGAGCCCGGACAGCGAGTTCTTCAACTATCTCCGGTCGGAGAACGGGGCTGCGGCGGATGCGGCTCCGGCCGACCCGTGACCCTGGGTCTGGGCCAGATCGTCCAGGCGCTTGGACTGGTCCTGGCGATCGAGGGGCTGGTGCTTGCACTGGCCCCTCGGCGCATGGAGGATGCCCTTCGCTTCATTTCGGCGCTGAAGCCGGATCAGCGGCGGCTGATCGGCCTTGCCGCTCTGGCGCTTGGGGTCGGTCTGGTCTGGTTTGCCCGCGGATCGT
>JBIJDO010000003.1:0-24128 GCA_044344105.1 Tabrizicola sp. | reverse complement strand
ATCTACCCCGAGGGCAATTTCATCGAAGCCACGGAAGACACGCCCTTCCTGCAGATCGGCGAGCACAAATACGGCAAACCGATCCTCGACCGGGTGGTGAAGCCCACGACCAGCCTGCAGGACGCGCAGAAGGCGGTCCTGCTGTCGATGGATTCCACCCTGCGCTCGAACCTGTCGGTCGGCATGCCGCTGGACCTGGCCGTGATCGAGCGCGATGCCTGCAAGGTGACGCTGAAGCGCCGGATCGAGAACGGCGACCCCCAGTTCCGCGCGATGAGCGAGGCCTGGTCGACCGCCCTCCGCGACGGCTTTGCCCGCATCACGATTTAGGCCGAAAGGCCTGTCAGAACAAAAGCTTGTAGACGTTGCCGTTGGTGTCCGACGCGGTGCCGGTGCCGCTGGCCGTGCCCGAGCCGATGGCAAAGGTACCCTGCACCCGGGTGCCATCGTCGCAGACCGCGTAGATCTCGCCGTCGTTCACGCCCGCGACCGTCGCCGTCTCGTTTCCGATCTCGCCGCCGGTCTTCTTCCAGGTCAGCGACATCCCCCGCGTCCGCGACACCGTCTTCGGCGTCAGCGACGTCCAGGTCCCCTCGCATTTGCCCCGTTCGGGCAGCCGAAAGGTCAGCGACCCGGAGGTGCCGGACACATTACGCATCGTCGCCTCGATCACCGTGGTCGGGTCCGCTTCGGCGATCGCGCCTTTCAGGGGATAGAACTGCATGCTGGTCGTCCCGCCGCCGGTGGCGCAGGCGGCCAGGGGGATCAGGGCGGCAAGGGCAAGAAACCTGGGTCTCACGGGGCAGGGCCTTTCACTGGGCGACCGATAGGGGGAATGAAAAGTTGGCTGGGGCGCTAGGATTCGAACCTAGGTATGTCGGTACCAAAAACCGATGCCTTACCACTTGGCGACGCCCCAACCGTGCGGCGGTGTTTAGCGAAGCGGGTACGGGGGTGCAAGGGGCAGGTCCGAATATTTCCGGCATCTGAAGCGGCCTTGCAGCCCGTGCCCGGTCCCCATAGGACAGGCCGATGACCTGGGACGCGATCATTCTTGGGGCCGGGGCCGCCGGCATGATGGCCGCCATCGAGGCCGGTCGCCGGGGCCGCAGGGTGCTGGTCATCGACCACGCGAAAGCCGCGGGCGAGAAGATCCGCATTTCCGGCGGCGGGCGCTGCAACTTCACCAACCTCGGCATCGCGCCTGATCGGTTTCTGTCGCAAAACCCGCGCTTTGCCTTGTCGGCGCTGAAGCGGTTCTCTCAATGGGATTTCATCGCCCGGATCGATGCCGCCGGGATCGCCTGGCATGAAAAGACCCTTGGTCAGCTTTTCTGCGACGGCCCGGCCACGCAGGTCATCGCGATGCTGCTCGGCGACATGAACCGCGCCGGGGTGACGCTCTGGCTGGAGACTGCGCCCGGTGCCGTGACCCGAACCCCCACGGGCTTTCAAGTTGAAACCGCACGCGGATCGCAAGAGACCCGCGCCGTGGTGGTCGCCACCGGCGGCAAGTCGATCCCGAAGATGGGGGCGACCGGCTATGGCTACCGCGTCGCCGAAAGCTTCGGCCTGCCTTTGGTCGAAACCCGGCCCGCCCTCGTCCCCCTGACTTTCGCCGAGCAGGAGCTTGCCTGGATGCAGCCCCTGGCGGGAGTATCCCTTGCCGGCCGAGTGTCCAGCGGCAGGACCGGCTTCGACGAGGCGCTCCTTTTCACCCATCGCGGTCTTTCCGGACCCGCCGTGCTGCAGGTCTCGTCGTACTGGCGGGAAGGCGCGCGGATCGCGCTGAACCTGATGCCCGATCAGGATGCAGGGCAGCTTCTGCGGCAGGCAAAGGCCCGTCAGGGGCGCTCGGCGCTGCGGACGGTCCTTGGGCAATGGCTGCCGGAGCGCCTGGCGCGGCATCTGGAGGACGCCCACGCGGTCACGTCCCCGATGGCCGAACTTCCGGTTGCCACGCTGGACCGGATCGCCGGGACACTCAATGACTGGAGACTTCTGCCGGTCGGGTCCGAAGGCTACCGCACCGCCGAGGTCACGCTGGGCGGGGTCGATACCGACGCGCTGGACGGGCGGACCATGGAAGCCAGGGCCGTGCCCGGACTTCATTTCGTGGGTGAGGTTGTCGACGTAACCGGCTGGCTTGGCGGCTATAATTTTCAATGGGCCTGGTCGTCCGGCTGGGCTGCAGGGCAGGCGGTCTAGGCGGCAGTCCGACGCGCGGTCCACCGCCGGTAGATCAGGCGGCCTGCTTCAACCGCGTCAGCACCGCAGCCATCGTCTCGCCCATGGCCGACGGGTTTGGCGCGACCGTGATCCCGGCGGCGGTCAGGATCTCGACCTTCTCCTGCGCACTTTCGCCGAAGGCGCTGATGATCGCCCCGGCATGGCCCATCTTGCGACCCTTGGGGGCCGACAGCCCTGCGATATAGGCCACGACCGGCTTTTTCATGTGCTTTGCGGCCCAGGCGGCGGCTTCGGCCTCCTGCGGCCCACCGATCTCTCCGATCATCATCACTGCATCCGTTTCGCTATCGGCTTCAAAGAGTTGCAGGATGTCCTTGAAGCTTGACCCGTTGATCGGATCGCCGCCGATGCCGACGGATGTCGAAACGCCGATCCCCAGCGCCTTCATCTGGCTGGCCGCCTCATAGCCCAGCGTCCCCGACCGTCCGACGATGCCCACTCGTCCCGCCATGTAGATATGCGGCGGCATGATCCCCATGAACCCCTTTCCGGGGCTGATGATCCCGGCACAGTTCGGCCCGATGAGCCGCATCTTCCGCGCCTCCGGATAACGCTTGAGGAAGCGCTTCACCCGCATCATGTCCTGGCTGGGGATGCCGTCGGTCACGCAAACCGCCGTGCGGATCCCCGCATCCGCCGCTTCCATGATCGCATCCGCCGCAAAGGGGGGCGGCACGAAGACCAGGCTCGCCTCGGCCCCGGTCGCCTCGACCGCCTCGCGGACGGTGTTGAAGAGCGGCCGATCCAGATGCGTCTCGCCACCGCGCCCCGGGGTGACGCCGCCCACGACATTCGTGCCGTGCTTGATCATGTCGGCGGCATGGAACGCGCCGATCCGGCCGGACATGCCCTGGACGATGACGCGGGTCTTTTCGGTGATGAGAATTGCCATCGGGGTCTCCGTTAAGCGGCTTTGCGGGGACGGGCGGCGACCGCAGCGGCGGCAGCCTCGGCGAGCGTATCGGCGGAAATCAGCGGCAGGCCGGACTGGTCGATGATCCGGCGACCCTCCTCGACATTGGTTCCGGCCAGTCGCACCACGACCGGCAGGCTCAGGCCCAGCTGGCGGTAGGCGGTGACCACGCCCTCGGCCACCCAGTCGCAGCGGTTGATACCGGCAAAGATGTTCACCAGAATCACGCTGACATTGCGGTCGGCCAGCACGGTCTGGAAGGCGCGGACGACACGCTCGGGGGACGCGCCGCCGCCGATGTCGAGGAAATTCGCAGGCTCCCCGCCTGCCAGCTTGATCATGTCCATCGTGGCCATCGCAAGACCGGCGCCGTTGATGATGCAGCCGATGTCGCCGGTCAGCCCGACATAGGCGAGGCCATGGTCGCCAGCGGTGGATTCGCGCGGGTCCTCCTGGCTGCGGTCGCGAAGCTCGGCCACTTCAGCCTGGCGGAACAAGGCATTGGTATCGAAGGACATCTTGGCATCCAGCGCCACAAGGTCGCCCGCTCCGGTGATGACCAGCGGATTGATCTCGACCATGACCGCGTCAAGGTCGCGGTAGGCGCGGTAGCAGGCCTTCAGGATCGTCACCATCTGCGCGATCTGCCCGCCTTTCAGTCCCAGCTGGAACGCCAGTTCCCGCGCCTGAAACTCCGACAAACCCACGGCCGGGTCCAAAGTCATCCGGCGCAAGCTGTCGGGGTCGGTCTCGGCCAGATCCTCGATCTCCATCCCGCCATGGGCAGAGGCGACGATCATGATCCTCTCGGATTTGCGGTCGAGGACAAAGCCAAGGTACATCTCGCGGGCGATGTCCGAAGCGGCCTCGACCCAAAGCCGGTAGACGCCCTTGCCGTTGGCATCGGTCTGCTTGGTGACCAGCTGTTTGCCGAAGAGCGTGGCGGCAAAGGCCGCGACCTCGTGCTCGTCCCGGCAGAGCTTGACCCCGCCCGCGGCACCCCGTCCGCCGGAATGGATCTGCGCCTTCACCACCCAGGCGTTGCCGCCAAGCTGCCGGGCGCGGTAGCCCGCCTGTTCCGGGCTGTAGGCCAGCCCGCCGCGCGGAACCGGAACGCCGAAGCGGGCAAGAATCTCCTTGGCCTGATACTCGTGGATGTCCATGAACGTCCTCCCGTGACTCTGCGCTATGCCGCTGCGGCGATGGCGTCGGCGATGACCAGCACGTTCTTGGCCATCCGCTCGCTGGCCGCGTCGATCATCTTGCCGTCCAGGCTTGCGGCACCCTTGCCCTGCGCTTCCGCCGCCTTCAATTCCTCGATGATCCGCCGCGCCTTGGTCACTTCGGCCTCTGTGGGCGAAAAGACCTCGTTCGCCAGCGCCACCTGGCTGGGGTGGATCGCCCACTTCCCCTCGCAGCCAAGCGCCGCCGCCCGGCGCGCGCCCGCCTTGTAGCCCTCGGGGTCCGAGAAATCGCCGAACGGCCCGTCGATCGGCCGCAGACCATAGGCCCGGCAGGCGGTGACCATCCGCGCGATGGCGGCATGCCACTGGTCGCCGGGGTACGAGGGGTTCAGCCCGCCGATGTTCACCGTCCGCGCCCGCATGCTGGCGGCAAAGTCCGCCACCCCGAAATGCAGCGCCTCAAGCCGCCCGCCGAACTGCGCGATCGCCTCGACATTCGCCATCCCCAGCGCCGTCTCGATCAGGGCCTCAAGGCCGACGCGGGTGGAAAAACCCTTTGCCATCTCGATCTGGTTGACCATCGCCTCGACCATGTACAGATCGCCCGGCACGCCGACCTTGGGCACCAGGATCGTATGCACCCGGTCGCCCGCCTGCTCCATGATGTCGACCACGTCGCGGTACATGTAATGCGTATCAAGCCCGTTGATCCTGACCGACACGGTCTTGCCCTTCCCCGCCCAGTCGATGTCGCGCAAGGCCTGGATGCAGTTCTTCCGCGCCTGTTCCTTTTCCGGCGGGGCCACCGCGTCCTCAAGGTCAAGGAAGATGTAGTCCGCCGCACTCGACGCCGCCTTGTCGATCATCACCGGGTTTGAGGCCGGAACCGCAAGCTCCGACCGCTGCAGGCGCTGCTTCTTCAGGGGGTAAAGGGTATGGCTCATGGCTCACTCCGCCGCAATCGCCACGGCCGAGGCCGGGGTCTCAAACACCGCCTGCGCCGCCGCAACCCCGCTTCCCAGCAGCACCTGCGCCCCGGCGGCACGCAGCGACAGCTCCGCCACCGCCAGCGCGGTCAGACACATCCCCTCGTTCAGGTCGCCCAGATGCCCGATCCGGAACACCTTGCCCGCCAGCTGCGACAGCCCGCTGCCGAAGGAGGTATTGTAGCGCTCCAGCCCGATCCGGATCACCTCGCGCGCATCCACCCCGGCCGGGGTCCGGATCGCCGTCACCGTGTCGGATGCCAGTGACGGATGCTCCGCACAGATCTCCAGCCCCCAGGCCGCAACTCCGGCGCGCACCCCGGCGGCAAGGCGGGCGTGGCGGGCGAAGACATTGTCCAGCCCTTCGGTCCTGATCCGATCCAGCGCCGCGCGCATCCCGTGCAGCAAGGGCGTCGGCGGCGTCGCTGGAAAATACCCGGTCTTCGCCGTCACCGCATAATCGGCAAAGGCAAAGAAGCTGCGCCGCATCCCGTTCCCCGCCGAGGTCGCCATCGCCTTCGGGCTGACCGCCAGGATGCCAAGCCCCGCCGGGGCCATCAGCCCCTTCTGGCTGCCGGTCACCGCCAGATCGACGCCCCAGGCGTCCATGCGGAACGGCAGCGAGCCGATGGACGACACCCCGTCCACGAAGAGAAGCGCGTCATGGAACGCCGCGTCCAGTGCCGCCCGCACGCCCTGAACGTCCGAGGTCACCCCCGTCGCCGTCTCGTTGTGCGTGACGAACACCGCCTTGATCCGGCCCTCGCGGTCCGCAGCCAGCCGCCGGGCGAATTCGCTGACCGGCGTGCCTGCCCCCCAGGCGACATCGACCAGATCGACCTCCAGCCCGAGGTCCGCCGCCATCTTCGCCCATAGGGTCGAGAACTGCCCGTGCCGCGCCATCAGCACCCGGTCGCCGGGCGACAGCGTGTTGACGATGGCCGCCTCCCAGGCACCGGTGCCGGACCCCGGGAACAGCATCATCGTGGCCTCGCTGGTCGCGAACAGCGGCTTCAGATCCTCCAGGATCGACAGCACGAAGGCCCCGAACTCCGGCCCGCGCTGGTCCTGCTGCGCCACGTTCATCGCCATGCGCACCTGGTCCGGAACATTGGTCGGGCCGGGGATATAAAGATGGTTCAGGCCGGGTCTGAATGGCATTGGTCTCTCCCTTGTCTTGCAGGCTTCATGCCTTTGGACCGGGGAATGCGGCAACTGCACACGGGTCGCGCTGTGTGTGCAAATATTTACAACGCCCCAGTAATGTAATATTGTAAACATGACAATCCGCAAATTGTGTGCGCCGGTATGCAGAAAACCTTCATCGGCCCCCAGCTGCGCCGCCTGCGGCAGGAACGGGGCGAGACGCAAGCCAGTGTCGCCAAATCGCTCGGGATTTCGGCATCCTACGTCAACCTTCTGGAAAACAACGAAAGATCGGTCTCGGTCCAGGTGCTTCTGCGCCTGATGGAGGCTTACGGCGTCGACTGGCGCGATCTTGCCGATGACACCGTCGGCTCGATGCTGGCCGATCTGCGCACCAGCCTGCAGGACCCGCTCTTCCAGGGCGTCCGCCCCGATCTGACCCAGCTGCGCGGGGCCGTCGCCCATGCGCCCGATCTGGTCTCGGCGTTTCTGCGACTGCACCGCGCGCATGGCTCGGCGATGGACCGGCTTTCGGCCCTGTCGCAGGACAGCTTCGATCCCGCCGGGTCGCCCGAAGCGACCGTCCACGGCTTCTTCCGCCGCCATCGCAACCATTTCCGCGAGCTGGAGCTGGCCGCCGACGGGTTCTGGGACGGCGGGCGTCCGGACCGCGATGATGTCTATTCGGCCCTGAAGCAGCGTCTGCGCGACCGCCTGGGCGTCACCGTGCGCCTGATGCGGGTCGAGGACATGCCCGGAGCCCTGCGAACCTATGACGAGGCCCGCCGCGTGATCCTGTTGTCCGAGGCGCTCGACCATACCAACCGCAGCTTCCAGCTTGCGCATATGAGCGCGCTTCTCACCTGGCGCGGGCTGCTGGACAGCCTGATCGACCGGTCGGGTATCAGCGACAGCGCCGCCGCCTCGCGGCTTCGTGTGGAACTTGCCAACTACGTCGCCGCCGCGATCCTGATGCCCTATGACACGTTCCTCGCCGAGGCGCGGGCGACGAAGTACGACTTCGACCTGATGGCCACCCGCTTCGGCGTCAGCTTCGAACAGGCCTGCCACCGCGCCACCACCCTGCAGCGCGAAGGCGGGCTTGGCGTGCCGTTCTTCTTCCTCAGGATCGACAAGGGCGGCAATGTCACCAAGCGCTTCAACGCGACAGATTTTCCCCTGGCCGAGTTTGGCGGGGCCTGTCCGCGCCTTGACGTGCACACCAGTTTCCGCACCCCCGGTCGGATCGTCCCGCAATTTGTCGAGATGCCGGATGGCAGCCGCTACTTCGTCGTCTCGCGCACCGTCGACCGGCCAAGCTGGTTCCGCCACGCGCAGGACAACCGTCTTGCCGTGGCCATGGGCTGCGCCATCGAGTTTGCGCCCCAGATCGGCTATGCCGAGGGGCTGTCCGTCACCACGGCGCAGATCACCCCCATCGGCATCAACTGCCGCATCTGTCCCCGTACGGGCTGCGACCAGCGCGCGCATCAGGCGGTGATCGACATCCGCCCGGTGGACGAGCGCCGTCGGGGCGCGACCCGGTTCGACGGATAGGGAAAGATGCGGCCTCTCGAAGATGCTGCGATTTCAAGCCATTGATCGGTCTAAAAATTTTCTAGAAAATTCTTGGACCGATCAAGGCGTGAGTGGAACGATAATGTTTCAGCGACGCCTCACCACGTTATGGGTCCGGAACGACAGGAGACGCGCAAAGATGAATGGGGCCAACCTTCCCGAAGACGCGCTTGACCGGCTGACTGCTGTCCTTGATGCGGCAGCCGCGCAGGCCTTGGGCTTCTTCACCCGGATGGCAGAGCGGCAGGTCGATGCCAAGGCGCCAGGAGACCATGTTTCGGACGCCGACCGCGCGGTCGAGGTCACGCTGCGGGCAGCGCTTGGCGCAGCCTTCCCCGGTTGCGGCGTTCTGGGCGAGGAGTTCGGCGGCAGTCCGGGGGATCGCTTCTGGGCCGTCGACCCCATCGACGGCACCTCGAACTTCCTGTCCGGCCTGCCATTCTGGACGATCTCGCTCGGGCTGATGGACAGGGGCCAGCCGGTGCTTGGCGGCATCATCGCCCCGGCCATGGGTCTTGCCGCCGTGGGTGGGACGGGGCAGGGCTTGCGCGTCACCGGTCTTGACCCCGGTGCCCGGCCCGGTCAACCGGTCTGCATCGGCCTTGGCCGCAATGCCCGCTGGCCCGCCGCCGACCGCCACACGCTAGAGGCCAGGATCGAAGCGGCAGGCCTTTCGCCCCGGCTCTTCGGCTCCTGTGCCCTCTCGCTGATGCTCGTCGCCACTGGCCGCCTCAAGGGCTACATCGAGGCGCGCACCGGAGGCCTCTGGGACTGCGCCGGAGGCCTCGCCCTCTGCCGCGCAGCAGGGCTGCCTGCCGAGTTCAAGGTCCACCCGGATGGCACGGTGGACGTCCAGGCTGGCGACATCTTCGGCCCCCTGAGAGCCGCCTGATCGGGTTGGGCAATTCTAAACAAACTCCTAACGCCCACAGCCAAGTCCTTGATTTTCATGCAGGCTGAAATCTGCCCACGCGTGGGCACTTGCAGCCGCCGCGCCCCGCTGCCACTCTCGCCCCCAAAGGCCGGGGAGGGCCGCAGACCATGAATCGCAACACGACCGAGGGGGGGTACTTCCTCTATCATTCCATCGGCATCTACCCCGGAAAGGAGGAAGACCTCGCCCGCGCGATGGCCGAGTTCTCCGAGATCTGGGCCGCCCCGAACGACAGGCAGTGGGGGTACGTCCTCCGGAAGCGGCAGGACTTCATCGACCGCTGGCGTCGGCTGATCAAGGTCCCGAAAGGCAGCCTGACCACGGTCGACAACGTGACCGAAGGCATGCAGAAGATCCTCCGCGCCCTGCCGGAGGGGTATCTGACGGGCAAGCGGGTCCTGGTGGCCGCCGACTGCTTTCCCTCGCTCCATTTCCTTCTCGCGGGTCTTGCCCCGAAGATGGGCTTCACCCTGACCACCGTCCCCCTGAGCGAAGGTCGGGCGTGGGTCGAGACCGAGGATTTCCTCGCCCAATGGGGCCCGGATGTCGGCCTCGCCCTCCTGACCTGGGTCACCTCGATCGGCTCGTCGAAGATGGACTACCCGGCCCTTGTCGCCCACGGGCGAAGCGTGGGCAGCCTGATGGTCGCCGACATCACGCAAGGGGCCGGGCTGATGCCCTTCGACGCGATGAACCCGCGGGTGGATTTCGTCGTCTCGACCAGCCTCAAGTGGCTCTGCGGGACGCCCGGAGCGGGGATCCTTTATGCCGACAAGGACCTGATCCCGACCCTGCACCCCGAGGCGCGGGGCTGGTTTTCCCAGAACAACCCGTTTTCCTGGGACCTCGACCGGTTTGAATACGCCCCCGACGTCCGCCGCTTCGACAGCGGCACGCCGGGGTCGGTGGCTGCCATCGCGTCCCTGCCTGCGATGGAGTGGTTCTCGAAGCAGGAGCTCTCTGACGTCGCCGCGCACAATCGGCGGTTGGTCGACCGGATCATCGAACGTGCCGACCGGCTTGACCTGCCGCTGCATTCCCCGCGCGGGGCGGACCGGCGGGGCGGGGCGGTCATGCTGCGGATGCCGGACAAGGCCGAGGCTGCGGCCTGCGTCGGGGCTTTGGGGGTCGAAGGCTATTCGGTCGATTTTCGCGGGCCGATCCTGCGGATGTCGCCCGGTTTCGTGACCGAGGAACGCGCCGTCGATGCGGTCTTCGACCTGGTGGGCGAGGTGATGGCCCGCCGCCGCCGCCGGTTCGCGGGGCAGGGCGGGGCGACCGGCGGCGCGGGCGAGGTGCTGGCGCGCCTTGCCGCCGGGCTGACGGGGGGCGGGGTGAGGGTCGTGGACCTGACCGCCCAGCTTGGCCCAGAGACGCCGATCCTGCATCTGCCCGAGGACCTGGCCAGGAACACCCCGAAGGTGGCGATCCACAAGATCAGCGCCTACGACACGGACGGCCCGTTCTGGGCCTGGAACTGGCTGGAACTGGGCGAACATTCCGGCACGCATTTCGACGCGCCGCACCATTGGCTGTCGGGCCGGGACCACCCGGACGGCTTTACCGACACCCTGTCGGTCCAGCGCCTGATCGCGCCCGCGAACGTCATCGACTGCTCGGCGGAAGCTTCAGCGGACCCCGACTTCCTCCTGACCGCCGCGCATGTGAAGGCCTGGGAGGCCAAGCACGGCAAGATCAACCCGGGCGAATGGGTCCTGATGCGGAGCGACTGGGACCGCCGGTCGCATGACGAAATGCTGTTCCTGAACGAGGACCCCGATCCGCACGAGGACGGCGCGCACTCTCCCGGCCCCGCGCCGGACTGCATCGACTATCTTCTGGGCAAGGGGATCGTCGGCTGGGGCACGCAATGCATCGGGACGGACGCGGGTATGGCGGGCAAGTTCAGTCCGCCGTTCCCGGCGCACAACTTCCTGCACCGGGACAACTGCTTTGGCCTCGCCAGCCTGTGCAACCTTGACCGGTTGCCGCCCAAGGGAGCGGTCCTGATCGCGGCACCGTTGAAGATCAAGGATGGGACCGGATCGCCGATCCGGGCGCTGGCGCTGGTCGCGGACGGGTGAGGCGGCGCGTCGGATTGCCGGGAGCGAGGCAACAGACAAGGATTCCTTGCCTGCGGCAACCGCGGGCCGGAGACTCGGGATTGAGACCCAACCCGAAACCGGCAATAAGCCGGGGATGACCGGGAAACCTCCGACCTTCCGCCAGACCCGCCGTTCACTGCCGATTGCGCTGCTGCGCGCGCGGGAAACGGTGATGGGTCCGTTGCGCGACATGCTGGCGACCTCGGGCGTCAACGAGCAGAAATGGCGCGTGCTGCGGGTTCTGCAGGAACGCGGTCCGCTGGAGCTGAGCCAGGTCGCGGCGGAAGCCGTCCTTTTGTTGTCGAGCCTGACCCGCATGGTCGGACCGATGGTCGACGAGGGGCTGATTTCGCGGACGACCCCGCCCGAGGACCGCCGCAAGACCGTGGTTGTGATCACGGCCGCCGGGCTGGCGCTGGTCAACGCCCATGCCGGGCAAAGTGCCGCCATCCTGGGCCGGATCGAGGCCGAGTTCGGGCGCGACCGGCTGGAGGCGCTTCTGGACCTGCTGGAAGACCTGCAGAAACTGGACCTGCGCGGCGGGTCCGCCGAGCCCGTCACAAAACCCAGACGCTGAGCAGTTAAGACGCCGCGCTTGCGCTGAACATTCCGCTTGACGGCATTTGGATCGTTCCATTAGATGATTTGGAACGATCCAAATATAGAATCGGGAAACTGGGGGACGCATGCGCTGGGGGCTGATCGGGGCAAGCACCATTGCCGAACAGCACATGATCGGAGCGATCCGCGCAACCGGCGGCGATGTGGCGGCGGTGATCAGCACATCGGCGGGACGTGCCGCCGATTTCGCGGCGCAGCACGGCATCCCTTGGGCAGGAACCGATCTGACCGGCCTTTTGCAGGACGACAGGATTGCGGCGGTCTACATCTCTTCCACCAACGAGAAGCACCACGCTCAGGCGATGGCGGCTGTTGCGGCGGGCAAGCATGTCCTGTGCGAAAAGCCCCTGGCAATGACCGTCGGCGAGGCGGCGGCGATGGTTGCCGCCGCCGATCGGGCGGGGCGGGTGTTCGCCACCAACCACCACCTGCGCTGTTCGGGCGCGCATCGGGCGGTCCGCAGCCTGATCGCATCGGGCCGGATCGGGCATGTCCTGTCCTTGCGCATCTTCCATGCGGTGCATCTGCCGGAAGGCCTGCAGGGCTGGCGAATCAGCGATGCCGCAGCCGGGGGCGGGGTCATCCCGGACATCACAGTTCATGACGCCGATGTGGCCCGGTTCCTGCTGGCCGAAGATCCGGTGGCGGTGGTGGCGCAGATGACGGCCTCTGGCCTGGGGCAGGGGGTCGAGGACAGCGCGATGTCGGTCTGGACCATGCCCTCGGGGGCGATGGTGATGAGCCATGAAAGCTTCACCCACCCCTTCGCGGGATCGGGGCTGGAAGTGCATGGCACGGAAGGGTCGATCTTCGCGACCGGCGTGATGACGCAATTGCCGGTCGGCGAGATTGCCCTTGTCACCGGAAAGGGGCGTGAAGCGGTCCCGTTCGCGCCGCACAATCTTTACGTCCAGGGACTGCAGGATTTCCTGTCCGCCGTCGCGGGCAAAGGCCAGCCCGCCGCAACCGGGCGGGACGGTGTCGCGTCGCTGGCTGTCGCGCTGGCCGTGCGCGAGGCGGCCCGGACCGGCATCCGGCAAGAGGTGGACTACGGATGGGCGGCATGACGAAAGTTGTCTCGGCCTTGGATGCGGCAGCGCTGGTGCCCGATGGGGCGGTTGTCACCGTGTCGTCGTCGTCGTCGCTCGGCTGTCCCGATCTGGTGCTGAAGGCGATTGGCGCGCGGTACCGCGCAGACGGGCACCCGAAAGCGATCACCGCGCTGCACCCGATTGCCGCCGGGGACATGTACGGCGTCAAGGGCATGGACTGGATCGCGCAGGACGGGCTTCTGGCACGGGTGCTGGCGGGGTCGTATCCGTCGGGGCCGTCGAACCTGCCGATGCCCGAGATCTGGAAGATGATCGTCGAGGACCGGGTGGAGGCCTTCAACGTGCCCTCGGGCATCATGTTCGACATGCACCGCGAGGCCGCCGCGCGGCGTCCGGGTGTCCTGACCAAGGTCGGGATGGAGACCTTTGCCGACCCGGTCCGCGAAGGCTGCGCGATGAATGCGCGCGGGGCGGCAGCGCCGATTGTGGCACGGGTGGAGTTCGCGGGCGAGACCTGGCTGCATTTCCCGAACATCCAGCCCGATGTCTGCATCCTGCGGGCGACGACGGCGGACGAGAACGGGAACCTGACCTATGAACATGAGGGTGCTTATCTTGGCGGGCTGGAGCAGGCGATTGCGGCGCGGAACAACCGGGGGCTGGTGATCGCGCAGGTGAGCCGCCTGACCGCCGCCGGGTCCTTGCGGCCGCATGACGTGCGGGTGCCGGGGCATCTGGTCGATCGGATCGTGATCGACCCCGAACAGAAGCAGACCTGCGAGACGCCCTATGATCCGGCGATTTCCGGTCAGATCATGCGACCCTGGTCCAGCTTTGCCCTGGCCGAGCATGGGGTGGAGAAGGTGATCGCCCGCCGCGCCGCGATGGAATTGAAGGCCGGGCAGACCGCGAACCTCGGCTTCGGGATCAGCGCGATGGTGCCGCGCATCCTTCTGGAAGAGGGCCACCCGGAAGCGGTGACCTGGGCCATCGAGCAGGGGGCAGTGGGCGGCATGCCCCTGACCGGCTTCGCCTTCGGCTGCGCGTCGAACGCCTGGGGCTATGTGCCCTCGCCGCAGCAGTTCATCTACTTCCAGGGTGCAGGGTTCGACGTGTCGTTCCTGTCCTTCATGGAGATCGACCGCGAGGGCAACGTCAACGTCTCGAAGCTGGGTAAGAAGCCTTACCTGACCGCAGGCTGCGGCGGGTTCGTCGACATCACCGCGCATGCCCGCAAGATCGTCTTTTCCGGCTGGTTCGAGGCGGGCGCAGGGGTCGAGCTGACCGCGACGGGCCTGAAGGTCACGACGCCCGGCAAGTTCTGCAAGATGGTCGAGGCGGTCGAGCATGTGACTTTCTCGGGCACCCGGGCGCGGGCCGAGGGGCAGGAGGTGATCTATGTCACCGAGCGCTGCGTGATCCGGCTGACCGAGGCGGGCCTGGTCGCGACCGAGATCATGCCGGGGATCGATCCGGCACGGGATATCATCGCAGCGTCGCAGGGGCGGGTCACGATCGCGCCGGATGCCGTGGCGATGCCGCTGTCGCTTCTGGCCGAAGGGCCGATGGGGTGGCAGCCATGACCGGGGTGCGTCTGCACATCGCTGCCGGTGTGGCGGAGCTGCGGCTGGACAACCCGGCGAAGCTCAACTGCTTCACGGTGGACATGCTGGGCCAGCTCGCGGGTCACCTCGAGGTGATCGAGGGTCGCCCCGAGGTGCGGGCGGTGATCGTGACGGGCGAGGGCGACAGGGCCTTCTGCTCGGGGGCCGACATCAACGCCTGGGGCGACCTGACCCCGGCCGCCTTCGCCCGGACCTGGGTGCGGGGCGGGCATCGCATCTTTGACCGGCTGGCCGGGCTGGGCAAGCCGACGATCGCCTGCCTGAACGGCCATGCGTTCGGCGGCGGGCTGGAACTAGCGGCGGCCTGCGACATCCGCGTGATCACACCGAAGGCCACCATCGCGCTGCCCGAGGCCGGGGTCGGCATCGTGCCCGGCTGGTCGGGTTCGCAGCGCCTCGCCCGGCTGATGCCGGAAGGGATGCTGAAGGAAATGGCCCTCTTCGGTCGGCGCATCGGCGCGGAACGCCTGTTTGCTTGCGGCTTCGTGGCCGAGGTGGCCGAGGATGCCCATGTTGCTGCGACGGCGATTGCCGAGAGGGTCGCGACCCTGTCGCCCCGCGCGGTCGAGATCACCAAGGCGATGCTCCACGCTGGGCAAGGCGAGGACAGTGCGGCCCTGATAGAGGCTCTGGGGTCGGCCGCCATTGCCGCAAGTGCAGACCGCGACGAAGGCGTCGCCGCCTTCCGCTCGAAACGCAAACCTGACTTTTCCGGGACATGACGATGCTGGACCTGACCCTGATCCCCGCCATCCCGACGACGCTGCCGCCGGTCTTTCCGGCGCGGCACCTGATCGACGGAGCGTGGCGGGACAGCGCGGATGGCACCACGTCGGAGCGCCTTTCGCCGTCGCATGGCACCGTGGTCAGCCGCGCGGCCAAGGGCGGCAAAGCGGAGGCCGAGGCCGCGATCGCCGCCGCCCGCACCGCTTTCGACGATGGCCGCTGGAGCCAGCTGACCGGCAAGGCCCGCGCCACCGTGCTCCTCAAGGTCGCGGACCTGATCGAGGCCAATGTCGATCGCATGGCCCTGATCGAGACGCTGGAGAGCGGCAAGCCGATCACCCAGTCGAAAGGTGAGGTTTCGGGGGCCGCCGACCTCTGGCGCTATGCCGCCTCGCTGGCCCGCACGCTGCACGGCGACAGCCACAACAGCCTTGGTCCCGACATGCTGGCCGTGGTGCTGAAGGAACCCATCGGCGTTGTCGGGGTCATCACCCCCTGGAACTTCCCGTTCTGGATCCTGTCGCAGAAGCTGCCGTTCGCGCTCGCCGCAGGGTGTACCTGCGTCGTGAAGCCTTCCGAACTCACCCCTTCGACCACTGTGATCCTGGGCGAACTTCTCGTCGAAGCGGGCCTTCCGGCGGGGGTCGTCAACATCGTCCTCGGCTATGGCCAGCCGGTCGGGGCGACGCTGGCCCAGGACCCCCGCGTCGACATGGTCACCTTCACCGGATCCACCGCCGTCGGAAAGGGCATCGCTGCGGCGGCCTCCGGCACGCTGAAGAAGGTCGCGCTGGAGCTTGGCGGCAAGAACCCGCAGGTGATCTTTCCTGACGCTGATCTGGAAAGCGCCGCCGATGCGGTGGTTTTCGGCGTCTATTTCAACGTCGGCCAGTGCTGCAATTCCGGCAGCCGGATCATCGTCCATGAAGACATCGCCGAGGCTTTCACGGCCCGCGTGGTGGCGCTGTCCCGTCAGGTGGCCTTTGGCGATCCGCTTGATCCTGCGACACAGGTCGGGGCCATCGTCACCCCCGAACACGGCACCAGGATCGATGCCTATGTAACGGCGGCCAGGGCCGCTGGAGCAACCGTGCTGCTGGGCGGCAGCGCGCTGAGAATTCCCGGCCTCGGCCCCCAGTTCTACGCCCCGACCGTGGTGACCGGTGTCACCCCGGACATGACCATCGCGCGGGAAGAGGTCTTCGGCCCGGTCCTGACGGTCCTCACCTTCCGCACGCTGGAAGAGGCCCTGACTCTGGTGAACGACGCCGACTATGGCCTCTCTGCCGGGGTCTGGAGCGAGAATGTCCACACCTGCCTGGCCTTCGCCCGCCGGGCCCAGGCCGGGACGGTCTGGACCAACACCTGGATGGACGGCTTCCCGGAAGTGACCTTCGGCGGCGTCAAGCAATCCGGCCTTGGCCGCGAGATCGGCCGCCAGGGCCTGGAGGAATTCATCGAGATCAAGTCGCTCGTGATGCGGATCGGACGCACGCGGGCGCCTTGGGTAAGACCCCGCTGACCAACGGCGGAATGCAACGCGCATCAAAACGGGAGGAACCAATGCGCTATTTCGGAAAAACCCTGACCCCCGCCGCGGCGCTGGTGCTGACGACCTCGCTGGCCCTGGCCGAAGAGGTGGAGGTGCTGCACTGGTGGACCTCGGGCGGCGAGGCGGCGGCGCTCAACGTGCTGAAGGATGACCTTGCCACCAAAGGCATCGGCTGGGTCGACATGCCCGTGGCCGGTGGCGGGGGCGAGGCGGCGATGACCGCACTTCGTGCCCGCGTCACCGCAGGCGATCCCCCGACCGCCGTGCAGATGCTGGGCTTCGACATCCTTGACTGGGCCGGGGAGGGCGCTTTGGGCGACCTGACCACCGTCGCCACCGCCGAAGGCTGGGATGCCGTGGTCCCGACCGCGCTGCAGGCATTCTCGAAAGCCGACGGCAAGTGGATTGCGGCCCCGGTCAACGTCCATTCGACCAACTGGGTCTGGATCAACAAGGCCGCCCTCGATGCCGCGGGCGGCAAGGCGCCCGAGACCTGGGAAGACCTGGTCGCGGTCCTGGACGCGATGAAGGCCAACGGGATCACGCCGCTCGCGCATGGTGGCCAGCCCTGGCAGGAAGCGACCGTGTTCGACGGCGTGGTGCTGGGCATGGGGACCGACTTCTACAAGGCTGCCTTCATCGACCTGGACCCCGCAGCACTGGGCGGCGAGCAGATGGCGGAGGCCTTCAACCGCCTGATCAAGCTGCGTTCCTATGTCGATGACAACTTCTCTGGTCGCGACTGGAACCTCGCCTCTGCCATGGTGATCAACGGCGAGGCGGGCATGCAGATGATGGGCGACTGGGCCAAGGGCGAGTTCCTGAAGGCCGGGAAGGTCCCAGGCACCGACTTCGTCTGCATCCGCTTCCCCGGCACGCAAGGCGCGGTGACGTTCAACTCCGACCAGTTCGCGATGTTCAACGTGGAAAGCGAGGCGGCCAAGGCGGCGCAGGGTGCCATGGCCTCGGCGATCATGAGCCCGACGTTCCAGTCGGCCTTCAACGTGGTCAAGGGCTCGGTTCCGGCGCGGACCGATGTGCCGAACGACGCCTTCGACGACTGCGGCAAGAAAGGCATGGCGGACCTCGCCGAAGCCAACGCGTCTGGCCAGCTTTTCGGCTCGATGGCGCATGGCCATGCGGCACCCGCAGCGGTGAAGAACGCGACCTATGACGTGATCACCGCGGCCTTCAACGGCGAATATGCCGATGGTGCCGCCGCTGCCGCAGCGCTGGCCGAAGCCGTTGCCGCCGCACAGTAACCGCGAAAAGGGGCGGCCCGCCGGGTCGCCCCCGACCCAAATTCCTTCGAAGGAATTTGGCAAAAGTTTTCGAAAACTTTTGCACCCTGGACCCACGGGAGGAAGAGAATGGCCAAAGAGGCCGATTTCCGCACCACGCTGCAGGACTGGCTGCCGAAGCTGGTCCTGGCACCCTCCTTCGCCGTGACGCTCCTCTTCGTCTACGGCTTTATCCTCTTCACCGTGATCCTTTCATTCACCGGCTCGAAGATGCTGCCCAAGTTCACCTGGGTCGGCTTCGAGAACTACGAGAAACTCTTCGCCCTGCCAGCCTGGAACACCGCGATCATCAACATCGCGATCTTCGCCACGCTCTACATCGTCATCTGCACCGCCGTAGGCCTGATGCTGGCGATCTTCCTTGACCAGAAGATCCGCGGCGAGGGGATGCTGCGCCCGATCTACCTGTATCCGATGGCGCTGTCGTTCATCGTCACCGGGACGGCGTGGAAATGGTTCCTCGACCCCGGCATCGGCCTCCAGCGGATCCTGCAGCAATGGGGGTGGGAGTCCTTCACCTTCACCTGGATCAAGGACGCCGACTTCGCACTTTACACCATCGTCATCGCCGCGGTCTGGCAGACCTCGGGCTTCGTGATGGCGATGTTCCTTGCGGGCCTGCGCGGCATCGACAACGAGATCCTGAAGGCCGCGCAGATCGACGGGGCCTCGAACTGGCAGCTGTACCGGCGGATCGTGATCCCGCTGCTCCGCCCTGCATTCCTGTCGGCCTTCGTCATCCTCAGCCATCTCGCGATCAAGTCCTATGACCTGGTCATCGCGCTGACCGGCGGGGGGCCGGGTCGGGCGACGGAAATGCCCGCGACCTTCATGTATTCCTACACCTTCACCCGCAACCAGATGGGGATCGGGGCCTCCAGTGCGGTGATCATGCTGATGACCATCGCCGCAATCATGGTCCCTTACCTTTATGCCGAACTGAAGGAGAAGCGGCCGTGAGTGTCGCCACGCAGGACACCGCCGTCTCGACCGGGCGCGCGACGCGGGTGTTCCTCTACCTTGTCCTGATCCTCTTCGCGCTCTTCTACCTCCTGCCGCTTTACGTCATGGGCGTGAACAGCCTGAAACCGCTGGCGGAAATCACCGGCGGCAACATGATGGCCCTGCCGTCCACCTGGACGCTCGACCCCTGGCGGTCGGCCTGGTCCACGGCGCAGATCGGGGTCGAACCGACGGGTCTGAAACCCTATTTCCTGAACTCGATCCTGATGGTCGTGCCAGCCGTCGCGATCTCCACCATCATTGGCGCGCTGAACGGCTACGTCCTGACCAAATGGCGCTTCCGGGGCGATACCTGGGTCTTCGGGCTGATGCTTTTCTCCTGCTTCATCCCGTTCCAGATCGTGCTGATCCCGATGGCGGTCGTCCTTGGCAAGCTTGGCCTCGCGGGGTCCGTGCCCGGCCTGATCCTTGTCCATGTCGTCTACGGGATCGGTTTCACCACGCTCTACTTCCGCAACTACTATGCCAGCTTCCCGACCGAGCTTGTCCGCGCCGCGATGATCGACGGGGCCGGGTTCTTCCGAATCTTCTGGCGCATTCTGCTGCCGGTCAGCGGACCCATCGCGGTGGTCAGCGTCATCTGGCAGTTCACCAACATCTGGAACGATTTCCTCTTCGGCGTCTCGTTCGGCGGCACCTCACAGCCGATGACGGTGGCGTTGAACAACCTCGTCCAGTCCTCGACAGGGGTAAAGGAGTACAACGTCCACTTTGCCGGCGCGATCCTGGCCGCGCTGCCCACCCTCCTCGTCTACATCGTCGCAGGCCGCTACTTCGTGCGCGGGCTGATGGCGGGGTCGGTGAAAGGATAGGTTCAGGAGACCGCCGGGTGGCGGCAACCACCCGACGGTCATGTTCAACCCAAGCCCGCAATCAAGACCGACAAGGGCGAACAACAGGAAGGAATACCGGAAATGAAAGCTGTGTCCATAACCGCGCTGATGCTGGCAACCGCCAGTCCCGCCCTTGCAGAACCCTCGGTCGAGGTGATGCACTTCTGGACCTCCGGGGGTGAGGCCGCCGCCCTGGCCGCCGTGCGCGACAAGGTGGTCGCCGAGGGTGTCGCCTGGACCGACGCGCCCGTGGCAGGCGGAGGCGGCGATCAGGCCAAGACCGCGCTGCAGGCCCGCATCGCCAGCGGAAACCCGCCCGCCGCCGTGCTGATCCTCGGGCAGAACATCCTTGACTGGGCCGCCGAGGGGATGCTGGGCAACGTCGATGCCCTGGCCGAAGCGCAAGGCTGGGATGCTGCACTTCCCCAGGCGGTGAAGGACTTCACCAAGGTCGATGGCCACTATGTCTCGGTCCCGACCAACGTCCACCGGACCGACATGATCTGGGCCTCCAAATCTGCCTTCGACAAGATCGGCGCGGCCTATCCGACGACCTGGGAAGAGTTGAACGCCCTTGCGCCGAAGTTCCTTGAGGCCGGGATCATCCCCCTGGCCCACGGCGGGCAGGCCTGGCAGGAAGCCTACATGTTCGAGGCCGTTGCCCTGGGCGTCGGCGGGGCGGACTTCTACCGCAAGGCCTTGATCGATCTCGACGATGCAACCCTGCGCGGGCCGGAGATGGTCGCCGTCTTCACCCAGATGGCCGCGCTCCGTGGCATGGTCGACGCGAACTTCCCCGGACGCGACTGGAACCTCGCATCGGCCATGGTGATCAACGGCGAGGCTGCGATGCAGATCATGGGCGACTGGGCAAAGGGCGAATTCACCAACGCAGGGAAAAAGCCCGGCGACGACTACGCCTGCATCCCGGTGCCGAAAGCCAAGGGCGTCGGTTTCGTCTATCTGGTGAACTCGCTGTCGCTGTTCACGCAGGAAGACCCCGACCTGATCAAGGGCCAGGAGGTTCTGGCCTCCGCCATCATGGACCCCGCCGTGCAGGTCGCCTTCAACCAGAACAAGGGCGCGATCCCGGCACGGACCGACATCGACCTTTCCGCCATGGACGCCTGCGCCCAGGCCACGTCGGTCAGCCTGGCCGCAAGTGACGCCGCAGGCACCGCTGTTCCGACCTTCGCCGGAACCCACGCCGCCAATGCTGCCGTGGTGGGGGCCGCGACAGACGCCATCACCGCCTTCTTCAACTCCGACCAGATGCCTGAAGACGCAACCGCCGCATTGGCCGACGCCATCGCGGCGGCCAGGTAAGGCTGTCGGCCCCATCCCGCCCTCCCTCGGGGTGGGGCCACCTACCGCAACAAGACCACAAGGAAACCGCGCATGGGCTTTCTCGACATCCGCAACGTCACCAAATCCTACGGACCGGTCGAAGTCCTGCACCGCGTCGACATCGCGGTGGAAGAAGGTGAGTTCCTGGTCCTCGTCGGTCCCTCGGGCTGCGGCAAGTCCACGCTTCTCAACATGATCGCGGGTCTTGAAGCCATCTCCGGGGGCGAGATCGCCATCAAGGGTCGCGTGGTGAACGGGGTCCACCCGTCCAGGCGCAACATCGCGATGGTATTCCAAAGCTATGCGCTTTACCCCAACATGACCGTCGGCCAGAACATGACCTTCGGGCTGGAAATGCACGGTGTCCCGAAGCCGGAACGGGACAAGGCACTCGCCTCGGTCGCCAAACTGCTGCAGATCGAGCAGCTTCTTGACCGCAAGCCCGGCCAGTTGTCCGGCGGCCAGCGCCAGCGCGTCGCTATGGGCCGCGCACTTGTCCGCGACCCCGACGTGTTCCTCTTTGACGAACCCCTGTCGAACCTTGACGCGAAGCTCCGCGTCGACATGCGGACCGAGATCAAGAAGCTGCACCAGAAGCTCAAGACCACCATCGTCTACGTCACCCACGACCAGATCGAGGCGATGACGCTCTCCACCCGCATCGCGGTGATGAACAAGGGCCTGGTGCAGCAGCTTGGCACGCCGAAGGACATCTACGACACCCCGGCGAATGTGTTCGTCGCCACCTTCATGGGTAGCCCGGCGATGAACATCGTCCCCGCGACCGTGGTGATGGACAGCGGCCACCCCTATGCCGCGCTGACCGACGCCGACGGTGGTGTGATCCGCCTGCGCTTCAGTCAGGCCAAGCTTGCCGCCTGGGAAGGCAAGTCCATCCTTCTCGGCATCCGCCCCGAAGCGATCACCGACCCCGAGGGTGCCGACCGCAAGTCCGGCAATATCGTCGCGCTGACGAACCGCGTCACTGTGACCGAGCCTGCGGGGGCCGATACTTTCGTCACCATGACCCTCGCGGGCCGCGATGCCATCGCCCGGATGCGTGCCGATGCGAATGTCGCCGCCGGACAGCAGTTTGACTTCGCCGTGAACATGGAAAAGGCGGTAGCCTTCGATCCGGACACCGAACAGCGGATCAGCTGATGCAACCTCCCACCCTGTCTGCGGACATCATCATCATCGGCTCCGGCATGGGCGGGGCCACGCTTGCCGCCGCGCTGGCACCGTCTGGTCGACGTATCCTGATCCTTGAACGCGGCCAGCGGCTGATGGACTCGCCCGAAGCCCGCGACCCCGCGGCGATCTTCCAGCGCGGGCATTTCAAGCCGAACGAGATCTGGCGCGACATCTCGGGCGCGCCCCTCCACCCCGGCAACTACGCCTATGTCGGCGGCAACACCAAGTTCTACGGTGCCGTGCTCCTGCGCTACCGGGCCGAGGATTTCGCGCCGCTCCGCCATATCGAGGGCACGACGCCCGGCTGGCCGATCGCCTACACCGACTTGGAACCCTGGTACGCCCGCGCCGAACAACTTTACCGCGTCCGGGGCGACGCGACCGGCGACCCGACCGAGCCGCCACATTCCGCCCCCTATCCTTTCCCGCCCGTCCCGGATGAGCCCGACATCCAGCGCCTCCGCGCAGCGTTCAAAGCCCAGGGCCTCAATGTCTCCGCCCTGCCATTGGGGGTGGACATCGACCAATGGCTGAAACGCGCCAAGACCGGATGGGATGCCTTCCCCTGCACGACCGGCGCGAAATCCGACGCAGAAAGCTGCGGTCTCGCCGAGGCGCTGAAGCACCCGAACGTCACGTTGCAGACCGGCACGAAAGTCATTCGGCTCCTCGCCCAGGGCCGCCGCATCACCGGCGTCGAGGTCGAAAGGGCAGGGGCGCGCGAAACCCTTTCCGCCCCCATCGTCGTCCTTGCCGCCGGGGCGATTCTCTCCTCCGCCCTTCTCCTCGCCAGCGCCAACGACGATCACCCGACCGGCCTTGCAAACCGCTCCGACCAGGTGGGTCGCAACTTCATGAACCACAACCTGACCGGCATGGTCGCTTACAACCCCTTCCGCCGGAACCGGACAATCTATGAGAAGACCATCCAGATCAACGACTTCTATCTGACCGGGGGGCCGCGAGGCGAGCCCTTGGGCAACATCCAGATGCTTGGCCGCATCACCGGCCCGATACTGGCGGGCGAGGCGGGACTGCCGCTCTGGCTTTCCCGCCACCTCGCCGATCACTCGATCCACATCATGGCCATGTCCGAAGACCTGCCCGACCCCAATTCCCGCGTGTTCTGGCGGAATGGCGAGGTCGTCCTCGACTGGCGCAAGACCAACACCAGGGCGCATGACCTCCTCGTCCAACGCCTGAAGCAGGCGATGAAGAAGGCAGGCTGGCCCGTCACCCTGTCGCGGGGCTTCCCCAAATCCAAGCCCAGCCATCAATGCGGCACCAACCGCATGGGCAGGGACCCGCAGGCGTCCGTTGTGGACGTGAACCTCAAGGCGCACGACCTCGACAACCTCTACATCTGCGACGCTTCGGTCCTGCCGACCTCCGCCGCCGTCAACCCCTCGCTCACCATCGCAGCACTTGCCTTGCGGGCGGGCGACCACATCGCCAAGGTCCTGCAATGAAACCCCTCGCCCTCATCACCGGTGGCCAGCAAGGCATCGGCCTCGGCATTGCCCAGGCCCTACAAGCCCAAGGCTTCCGCCTCGCCATCGCCTCCCGCTCCCCGCCCGAGGACCCCGCTGTTCGGTCCGCCTTGCAATCACTCGGGCCGGACACCCGCTACCACCGGCACGACCTCTCCGACCTTGCCGCGATCCCCGCGCTTCTCGACGCGGTCGAGGCCGACCAGGGCCCCCTCGACGCCCTGATCCAGAACGCCGGAGTGGCGGCAAAAGTCCGCGGCGACATGCT
>JBIJDO010000118.1:0-7640 GCA_044344105.1 Tabrizicola sp. | reverse complement strand
CCTCAGCTTGTTCGATCCCGGCCTTTTCGACTGCGACAACGCGTTCGGCGACGCCTGTGTCTTTGTCGACGATGGCAAGGAAGGCCTCGGTCTGTTTCAAGGGGAGCAGTGTGACGACGGCAATCATGCCCATGAGACCGATGGCCAGCCCGCCGCCCGCCACGGCATAAGCGATGCGTTCGCGCTTTTTGACGCCGTAGAACATCTCGGCCTCGAGAAAACTTCTCAATTCAGGGGGTGAACCTGTCATTGTCTTGCTCCGAAAATGGGAATTTGCGAGGTCGGCAGTTGTGCGGCGTGGGCCAGTTCGTCAGCGTCAACTGTCGCGGATGAATTGACCCAAACGCGCCCTTGCGGCCTGGCCGCGCTCGGCATCGGACCGCGCCTGATCGCGCAAATGGGGGTGTTCGGTCTTGCCGTGCATGAAGCCCGAGCGCACTTCGTTCATCCGCCTTGCCGAATAGTCGGAGGCCCTTTCGAGCGGCTTGCCCGCAACACGCAGCGCTTGCGGCGCGATACTCGCAAGGCTAATCTGGCCGGTGATATGCGTCACGGCATTCGGGATCGCCATCAGGGCGAAGATGCCGACGAAAACGATAACGAAGAAGCCAAGGATCGAGCCGAGGTCGGTGACGTCTTCGGTTTCCCGAAACACATCATGCGCCACGGTGACAACGGCCACGATGACCCCGGCTGAGGCAACTGGATACATCAGGTAGCCGATCATGGCCGAAAGCCAAGCCTCGAACATGCCCTTGGTTTTCTCGAAGATCGTGGCACCGATGGCGATCGGAGCGACCCCGAGAAGGAAGGCGATCATCAGCTTCGAGAAGCCGACGATGAAAACATAGACTGCCATCAACACGCCGAGCACCACGTAAAGGACGGCGGCCACAAAGCCGCGCATGATCGAGGACATGGCCGAAGACACGGAATCCACGTTTCCGGCCATCATGTTCGCCATGTCATCCATAGCCGCCGTGGCAGAGGCACCGACGCCACTGCCTCCCAAACGAAAGTATTCCAGCGCAAGAGCACTGAGCCCGTTGCTGGCGGCATCATAGATCTGGGTGAAGTTGGACCAGGTCAGACCGAACATCAGGACCATGACGATCCGGAACGATAGTTGAACGGCGTCGCGCATGGAAATCCGGTAGACATTCAAGGCCGCGTTGATCCCGACCATGACGAGCAGGAGGGCGAGCAGGGTCGTGTAGATCGGACCGACCGCACCCGCCGTCGCCTCGAAATACTGCCGCCCGGCTGAGGTGATTGCCGCATCCAGCGTCGTCAGGATGGCCGAGACGCTGTCCATCAGAAACTGCCGCCACACATGGTTTCGGCGATCGCGATCAGCTTCTTGGCCTCAGCGGAAACCGATTCTGTTTGTTGCCAGCCAAGACGCTCGACATCATGCCGCTCGCGCAAGGCGGCCGCGATCTCCTCGACGCCTTCCCAGTTCGCTACTTTGCCAGAGCATCCGCAATCTCTTGTCGAAATGACATTTCGGGCGCGGACAAAGCTGTAGATATCGCGCAGAGCCCGCGCTTCAGGACCAGATCGCGCCAACGCGTAGCCTGCGGGCCAGGCGGCCTCACAGTTCCGGAATTCTTCGTTCACTGCTCCCGGGATCGGCTGCACATTTTTGGGGATCTCGACCTTCGGCAAAACGTCGAGATAAGCTTCCTCTTGGGCAATGTCTGCCGGGACAGGGGTTTCGGCCCAGGCTGCGACCGAGAAAACCGCGATCAGCCCAAGGGCACCGCCCATCATTCGCACTTTGAAAGCATTGGTCATGCTCATTCTCCCCCAAGGACCTTGATGAACTTCTGCTCTTCGGCTGCGGTGGCGGCATCCATGACGCCCGCTTCGCCCATGCCCATCAGTTGGGCGGATTCCATGTTCCAGATATTGGCGAGTGCGATCGACAGTTCCGCCGTCACGCGGGTGTTGAGGTCGATGGCTTCTTTCAGCCCTTCGGTGTCCGGAATTTCCTGCACAAGCTCGTGGACCCGCTCGAGGCTTTCAGAGGCCTTGACCGAGGATGTTTCTGCTGCGGCCGAAAGGAAGGCAGCTGTGTTGGCCTGCGTGCCGATCCGGGCAGCGCCTTCATCTTCGCTGTTCGCAAGAGTATCGACGGTGGCCACATCAAGCCCGGCAGAGGCGAAGAACTCTGAGACATATTGCGCCGCCGGCTTGTCGCCGACCTTGCCCGAGGTCGTCATCAGGGAATAGCTGCCGTCCTTGGCCGCAATCAGCCCGCCGGTCAGATCGGCCACATCGGGTAGGATGTCGTCAAAGAAGGTGTCCGGGTCTGGGATGCCCAAGGCCTCCAGGGTCAACCCATTGCGCAAGGCATCGAGCTGAGCTTTCAGCGTCGCGATCTGTTCGATCTGCTTCAGGATCTGCTCATCGAGTTTAAGGTTCGAGGCGATCATCTCCTTCACCTGCAGCTTGGCCTCGGTCAGCACTTCGCCGATCTTGGCGATGCTGGTGAGGTCAACTGTTGGCACGCCCTGCGCGAGGGCAGGGGCCGAGGAAAGCAAGGCTGCAGAAGTAAGGAGGGGGCCAAGACCCCGGACAAGATTGCGGATCATTCGGAACCACCCTTCACTTTGATGAATGTTGCGTCGACGGCATAGGCCTGAAGCCAGAGGGCGTAGCGGGTCTGATCGACCTTTACGCGCGCTGCCTTGACCCGCTCGACCATGAGCCCGATGCGGACGGCTTCCGCCCGGGCATAGCTGTTGAGGTCCAGCGCCTCTTTGGTCGATTTGGTCGTGGGGATGCGCTCGATGATGGCGCGCAGGCGCTTCAGCGACGCCTCGATCTCGAGAGAGGCGGCCATCCCGTAGTGCAGGCCCGCGTCAGCCGTGTTGCTTGCTTCGGCAATCGCCATGTCGCGCGGATCGAAGGTACCAACCTGATCGACGCCGGTGATCTTGCCGGCATAGGCGTTGAAGAACCCGGTGATGCGGACGACGTAATTCTGCGTCTCCTCAAACGGTGGGATGCCGCCATACTTTGTGACGTTGCCCGGACCGGCGTTGTAGGCGGCCAAGGCGAGCGGCACCGAGCCAAACTTGTTCAACTGCGTCAGGAAGTACCGCGCGCCACCATCCAGTTGCAGCATCGGGTCATCATAGTAGGCGGGGTAGATGCCCAGATCCCTTGCGGTGTCCGGCATGACCTGCGTCAGACCAAAGGCCCCAACCGGGCTGCGCGCCCCGATGGAAAACCCGGATTCCTGTTTGACGAGGCTCTGAAACCAGATGCGGAACTCGACTGGGTTCAGCCCGGCGCGGGCAAGTCCAGGGTGACCGGCATATTTCTGCGCCGTGGCGACGATCATCTCTTCGATGCTGGTCTTGGCATCGCCAAAAAGCCGGTCGGCATAAGGGTTGTTGTCCTCCACGGCGTAAAGGACTTCTGCCTCGGCTCCCGGGATCACCTCCAGATCGCCGATCCACGGTGTCTGGCCGGTCATCATCGCCAGCGTGGCATCCAGCGCGTCAAGCTGGTCCTGATGCAATTCATCGATGCGACGCTTCTTGTCGGCCTCAAGTTCGCGCGCGCCGGTCAGATAGGACATCTGCGCGATTTCCAGGCCGTGCTGGATGATCGACTTCGGGTCGACAATCGGCACGCCCTGCGCCATCGCAGGCCAAGGCAGGACCGTCACCCCCAAAGCCAATGCCCTGATCAGGCCAAGAGGTTTATTCGCAGGGAATGACATCAAGACCCGACGTGTTGCCGCGAGAGACCAGCCCCGCATCCGGGCTTGCGCCCTTGGTGGAAGTGGTCACAGTAGAACCCGCAGTGGCCCAGCAATTGGTTTTGGCAATCGGCACGCCAGTGCAGCCCGCGATGGGCAAAAACCCGAGTCCGATAATCAAGGTTATGTTATATATTGATTTCATTAGACAATCATTCCTTCCAGAATTTAGGCCGCGCGGCGTAGTCAGCCCCAAAGGCGTTGAGCCCAGCCTGACCACCGCCAAGCGCTGTCAACAGCGGCCCCAGGGCCTTGAGATCGACATTCAGCACGGTCGAGCTGCGCGGCGTCCGCGACAGCACCATCCGCTGACCCGGGATCGGACTGAGGACAAAGTCCAGCTCGCCATCGGTCAGTCGGAACCCGTCATAGTCGGAGCTTGCGGCTTCGCCGTTCGGGAAGAGAAGCTGGTTTGGCAGCGCCTCCAAGATCGAGCGGGCTTTGGATCCTCGGATCTGGCTTGGAAACTGGGTCATCATCACAACGACGACGTTTTTCTTGCGCGCGGTCACAAGCCATTCTGCGAGCTTCTTCGCGAAGTATTCGTCGTCGAGGACCTTCCAGGCCTCATCGATCAGGATCAGCGTCGGGCGCTTTTCTTCGATGAGCATTTCAATACGGCGGAAGAGATAGCCGAGGATCGCCGTGCGCTCGGTGCCAAGGTCGAGGATTTCAGTGAGATCGACGGCCGTCACATCACTGCTGGTGAAATCGACCACAGGCTCGTCTGCCTCGCCAAAAACCCAGCCATAGCGGCCTTCGGGGCCCCATTCGCTGATCCGTTGCGCCAGATCGAGACCATCGCCGACGTCGCCAAACAGCTCCTGAAATGCACGGAAGTTCCGCAGACCTTCCCGGGCCTTCCCGTTTTGGGAGATCGCCGACTTCAGCGCTTCGGACTGCAGCGGTGTCATTGGCCCGCTGCGCTGTTCCAAAAGTGCGACCAGCCAGTCCAGAAACCACGCCTCGCCTCGTTCCCCGGTTTCCGTGGCAAGAGGGTTCAAGCCAGTTGGTCGTCCGGCCCGGATTTCCGCGTAGCGGCCGCCAAGGGCGCTGACCGCCATCTTCAGACCGGCTTCCTTGTCGAAGATGATTGTCCGGCCCCCTGCCCTTTGGGCTTGGGCCGCGAGGAAGGCGACGGTCGTGGTTTTGCCGCCGCCAGATTTGCCCAAGACAAGAGTGTGGCCGTTGGTCGGCTCGGCTTTTGGGTCGCCGGGTTCATGGAAGCTGAACCGGTGCAGCGATCCTTGCAGGGTTTGGAACAGCGTGAGCGGCGTCTGCCACGGCAGACGTGCAGCGTCGGTCCCGGTGTCTGCTGCATGGAGGGCGGCGCCGCCATATCGGCGAAGTTCAGGGACGACACCGTCATGTCGCGTGCCCGGTAGTCCATATTGCCGGGGTGCATGGCGAAGAAGGCGGCCTCGAGCGCTGTGACCTCTCGGACGAGCCGCATGCCGTTCTGGTGGGCGATACCGCGGATGCGAGCGACCTCGGTGTCGAGGGCAGCCTGATCCCCGGCAAAGACCGTGATGGTCATCTGGTGGATGCCAAAGCCGAGCTCGCCACTTTCGGACTTGTCAGCGGCCTCGAAGAGCTGAGCCTCAATCGTGGCGGCAATATCCTCGGAGGCCCGCATTTGGGCAACGCGGCGTTTGACTCGCTCGGTGATGCTGCCGCGCTCGATCGGCGTGTAGCTGTGAGTGATGATGGTGTCGCGGCTCGCCCCAAGGGCATCCAACATGCCGGGCCAGGTCGAAGTGGCATATGATTTGACATAGAGAACGGCACCGACGCGGTGCGTGTCTGCGCCCTCTTCTACCGTGAACTGACCTTTGCCGAAACGGATGGCTGCATCGCTGGCATCCTCGGCGATGATGCCAAAGGCGCTGCGCGATTTGGCACGAAGTTCTCCGGTCAACAGCGAGGCGTAGAACCCAATGAGGCTGCCATCGCTTATCTTCAGGCGACGGGATTTGACGCCAAGTCCCGTCTCGAGGATCGAGACCACCTCGCGCAATTCTTCCAAGCGCCGGTCAGTGTCTTCGCCCCAGACCTTTGCCGCCGCCTTGCCAAACAGGGGCACGGCCAGCGGGGCAACTTGCCGACGGACAACCGTCAGGATCAGCACATATTCCTGCAGATTGCGGCGCTGCAGCTCATTGCCCCAGGCCCGGTCGATATCGGCCGCGAAGCTCTGGCCATGGATCGGTTTCAGCTGGGCTTTGGCAGGCCGCATCATCCGGTGCAAATAGAAGCTGAAACGCTCATCAAGCGTGTCGAGGAGATGCGCGAACCCGGCCCGCAAGGCGGTGACCGCCGAAGACCCGGATGTGATCCCGTCAATGCCGGTCACCTCCAGAGAGATCATCAACCCGTTGTCGCGGGTGCGCACCACCTCGTCATCAAGTTCGATGACGTAAGGCAGATGCGCATAGATCTTTGGATCCGCAGGGATCAGCGCCCGCGCCCTGCCCTTTAACCCTTCCCGCTCAAGAAACATGACGCCGGCCTTTCCGCAGGATGGCCATCGGCGTCACCTGCATCATGACGGCAAAGACGTGGTGCCCATTCGGGTTCAGCTTGGTGGCCACGCGCGCCAGCCCGTACCAGACCGGGGCTGTCAGAAACCACCAGACTGGCTTGAAGAGGATGAAGGGCAGCACGGTCATCGCACCCACTGCCATGGCATAGGGCATGGGCAGGCCAAGAAACTTGGCTTGCCGCGAGAGCCCGAGGATGACCGCGCTTTTCTCCATGGTTTTGCCCTGCCTCAGCTGAAGGACGAGCGCAGATTGGCAACGATGGCCGGACCCGCGAAAACGAGGAAGGCGCCGACCACGACCAGAGTCACCCAGGCCCAGGAGATCCGATTGAAGGCCGCAAGGAACCCAGTCACCACAAAGGCGATGCCAAAGAAGGCGGTCGCCAGGGTGCCCCGGAACGAAGCCAGCACGCCGGTGGCAACGGTCTCGGCCTTGGTGAAGACCACCTGCGCCAAGGCGGGCTCAGATTGCGCCAGAAAAAGGGTGCAAAGGGTCAGGCCCAGAAGAGCCAGTTCGGTCGGTTTCATGTTTGGAGGGTCCTTCAGATGTTGAGGTCAGCGAGGATGCGGTCGTAGGCCGCCATGACCTTCACGATGTGGGATTGGGTCTCGGCGTAGGGCGGCACGCCGCCGTATTTGCGGACCGCTTCCGGTCCGGCATTGTAGGCGGCCAGCGCCAGATCAAGGCTGCCGAACGCGGCCATCTGTTCGAGAAGATAGCGCGCGCCGCCGTCGAGGTTTTCGATGGGGTCCGCAGGATCGACGTTGAGGTAATCAGCTGTGCCGGGCATCAGCTGCGCGAGGCCAAGGGCACCGGCTTGGCTCACAGCGCCTTGGGTGTAATTACTCTCGACCTTGATCATCGCCTGGAAGAAGGCGGACCACTCAGCAGGCGTAAGGTCCAGCCGCGCCAAGGCCGGATGGTCTTGATAGCGGGTCGCAATCAGCCGGATCGACGGAAGCACATCCCTTGGGGCTGCAACGCCTTTGGTGCTGTAGGAAACATCGGCGGCAATTTCCGCCCCCTCCTCTTCCCGGGTCTCTTCTTCAGCTAATTCAGGACGGACCGGGACAATCAGCTGTCCCTCACCGTCGTAACGCAGAACAGACGTATCAAGTGCGGCGAACTGAACGTCGCCGCCCTGCCCTTCCGGCTCATTCCAGCGGATCACTTCCGCCCGGGCGGCTCCGCATGCCAGTGCAGACAGCGCCAGCGACAGCAGGCACATCGAGATGGTCGAGGTTGAGCTTGCCGAAAGCGAGACCGAACATGCCGATTGGCGAATTGACGATGCGTTCCCGCGCAAGCGCCGTGACCAAGAG
>JBIJDO010000002.1:0-24634 GCA_044344105.1 Tabrizicola sp. | reverse complement strand
TGACCTTCGCGATCACCGGACCCTGGGAGAAGGGCCTCCTCTGACCGCATGATACCTGGGTGACGCCGGGCCTTTCCCTGGCGTCACCCCCTTTGTCTCCGGCCGTTGTGCCGCGTCGTCCGCCCGATCCGGTGGCGGATGACGTGATTTTGCGCCGCTTTTCCGTGCCTGCCGCACGAAATCCTCTTGTCCTTTGGGCCAACCCCTCC
The DNA here is from genome assembly GCA_044344105.1 of Tabrizicola sp. Taxonomy (GTDB): domain Bacteria; phylum Pseudomonadota; class Alphaproteobacteria; order Rhodobacterales; family Rhodobacteraceae; genus Tabrizicola. The sequence continues at coordinate 24,425 of JBIJDO010000002.1, read as the reverse complement.
CAATTTCGGTGCATCGGAATGCCGGGTCCCAAAGCAGCCCGCACTCCCATGCCAGGTGTCAAAACACGGCCCGCGGGTCACCAGACCCCGCCGCCAGAACAGAGGAGCGTCCATGACCCGCCATTCCATTGCCCTGCTCAGCGCCGTATCGATGCTGTCCCTCACCGTTGCGGCCCAAGCCGCCGACCCCGACCCCGAGCTGACCGTCCTCGACTGGGCCGGCTGGGAGATCGACGGCATGCTGCAGCCTTACGTCGACAAGAACGGCAAGAAGCCCACCTTCGTGTTTTTCGCCGATGATGACGAGGCGTTCCAGAAGGTCTCCTCCGGCTTCAAGGCCGATGTCGTCCATCCCTGCGCCGCCGCCGTGCCCCGCTACCAGGAAGCCGGCCTGATCGAGCCCTGGGACACCTCGAAGATCCCCGAATTCGCCAATATCCCCGCGCGGATGGTCGAACCCTTCACCGATGAGGCCGGCGTCTGGCTGATCCCGACCGACTATGCCTATACCGCCATCGCCTACAACGCCGAGACGGTCCCGGCCGAAGACGTGGCCTCGGTCCAGGTTTTCGCCTCCGACAAGTATGCCGGCCGCATCTCGCTTCCCGACAACACCGACGATGTCTGGTCGCTCGCCTTCATGGCCACCGGCGTCATGTCCTGGGACAACGTGACGGATGAGCAGTTCACCGCCGCCGCCGACTGGCTGCGCAAGGTCCACCCGAACGTCCGCGCCTACTGGGCCGACCCCTCGGAACTTTCCCAGCTGATGGCCTCGGGCGAGGTGCAGGTCGCCTGGTCCTGGAACGACCCGGTCGCGATCCTGCAGGCGGAAAACTTCCCCGTCGGCTTCAACCGCGCCGCCGCCGAAGGGGCCGCCTCGTGGTACTGCGGCTTCGTCAACATCAAGGACGGTCCGGGGGTCGAGGACAAGGCCTACGACCACATCAACTCGCTTCTGGCCCCGACCTCGGCCCAGCCGCTTCTGGACGCGATCGGCTATGCGCTCGCCAATGACGCCGCAATGGCGACGATCTCGCCGGACGCGCTGAAAGCCGCCTATATCGACCCGGTCACCACCCCCCTCTTCATCCAGTCGCCGCCCACCACCGAACTCCGCGACCGGATGATCGAGGAGTTTGAACTGATCAAGTCGGGGTTCTGAAGGCTGGAAATCAGCTACATCCAGGCGCCCGAGGGCAACCTTGGGCGCTTCCTTTTGGGCTCCAGACTCATTGATCCTCATTGTCAGAACATGACGATGGCTGCGAGGGCGTATCCCCTTGTCTTTCAACGCATCTCGGAACCAGTCTGCGTCATGGCCGCGATCCGCGATCATCCGCTCTGCGGCAGGCAGCAAGCCGTAGGGTGCGTGATTTCACGCACCACCCCTAATCCACCAGCCCAACCGCGCTTGCCCAAATCACGAAACATCGCCCAAACCTGTCATATCAATATCCATAGAATGGCGCGTGAAATCACGCACCCTACCACCCGTACCGTCCCAGCCGTGTTTCCCGATGCACCGATGACCATTCCCTTTCCTCCGGCCGTCCAACAAATCCGTGTTTCACCGGATTGAACCAGCAATACTGCAAATGCGCCGCGAAGTCGCGGTCGTCGCGGATGTGGTGCTCCCAGAACCGGCGCCGCCAGGTGCCGCGCTCCTGCCGCGCGATGTGGCTTGGCCTCTGCGACCCCAGGGGCAGTGCGCCTGAGAACCGCGATTTGATCAACCGCCACCGGGTGGAATAGTCGGTTTCGCCGTCCGGAAGCGTCCAGACCGCGTGCAGATGATCCGGCAACACCACCCAGGCCTCGATCCGAAAGGGTCGCTCGGCCATCGTCTTGCGGACGGCATCGCGAAGCGCTTCAACGCGCGCCACCAGCATGCGCGAACGCCGGTCGGCCAAGGCGACCGTGAAGAAGACCGATGCTCCCGGTCTGCGGGGTCGAACGTAAGAGGACATGGCCAAAGGCTACGTGCCAGAGCCTTACCATTTTCTTAACGTCCACAGCCAACCCCTTGATTTCCTTGGGCCCCAGAACCTGCCCACGCGTGGGCAGCCACCCTTGCGGCACCCCGCGCCACCTCCCTTTCGCGCGCGGGAGGTCGGCACGGCGGATCAACGGACCTGCAGGCGGGGGGAAGGCGCGGGTCAGCCGATGTCGAGCGTGATGGCATGGACGCGCGCGTTCAGGTCGCCCAGGGCCTGATGCACCGCCCGATGCCGGACAACGCGCGTCATCGGGGCAAGGACCCCGGCGCGGATGGTGATCCTGAAATGGCTTTCGCCCGACCCGTCGTCGCCGGAATGCCCGGCATGGCGGTGGCTTTCGTTGACCACCTCCAGCAGGCTGGGCTGGAAGGCCGCGGTCAGTCGCTCGACGATCTCATCTTTCACGGCCATGTCAGGCGTGCCCCCTTCTCACTGCCGGGAAAAGCCCTAAACTTGTGCGCCCGAGTCGGAAAGGCCCCCTTCGATGTCCAGCCGCCCGCCGTTCGATTTCAATCTCAGCGCAGCCGCTGACAAGAAGCGCAAGAAGACCGGCCGCCGGGGCATGTCGGGTGCGTTCGACACCGCAGACCGGCCCTGCGAATATCCGGGCTGCAAGGAGAAGGCGGCCTATCGCGCGCCCAAGTCTCCGGACCAGCTGGATGAGTTCTTCTGGTTCTGCAAGGACCACATCCGCGAGTACAATCTGAAGTGGAACTTCTTCCAGGGGACCTCGGACGAGGAGTTCCAGAAGTTCCTTGACCGGGACCGGGTCTGGGAACGCGAGACCAAGCCGTTCAGCCGGCAGGGCGACGGCAATGCCTGGGCGCGGCTAGGGGTGAATGACCCGATGGCCCTGCTGGGCGAGAAGGCGACGCAGAACCCCGGCAAGGTGCTGTCGAGTGCGACGCGAAAGCTGCCGCCGACCGAGCGGAAGGCGATCGAGATCCTGGACGCCCGCGACACGATGTCGAAGACCGAAATCCGCAAGGTCTACAAGGGGTTGATCAAGGTCCTGCACCCCGACATGAACGGCGGCGACCGCAGCCATGAGGAACAGCTGCAGGAGGTCGTCTGGGCCTGGGACCAGTTGAAGGACAGCCGCTACTTCCGGGAGTAGGCGTCACGCCATCTTGAACGACAGCGCGGCACCATTCATGCAGTAGCGCAGGCCAGTGGGTTCCGGACCGTCTTCGAACACATGCCCGAAATGCCCGCCGCAGCGGCGGCAGTGGACTTCGGTGCGGGCTCCGAACAGGCCATCGTCCTGACGGGTGCCGATGGCATTCGGCAGCGGCTGCCAGAAGGACGGCCAGCCGGTGCCGCTGTCGTATTTGGTCTCGGATGAGAACACCGCCAGGTCGCACCCGGCGCAATGATAGGTGCCCTTGCGGGTTTCCTTGTCGAGCGGGCTGGTGAAAGGGCGCTCCGTCGCCTGTTCGCGCAGGACGCGGAAGGACAGGTCCGAGAGTTTCGCACGCCATTCGGCTTCGCTCAGCGTGACCTCGAAGCTTTCGGCCCGTGCCACAGCGGCCGCGAAAGGGGCGGCAAATGCGGCAGCGGTGAGCATGAACAGGCGGCGTTGCATGGGCGTCTCCTCGGGCTCGTTCAAGCCTACGCCGGAAGCTACGCCGGTCCGAAGCGGGAAGTTGCCGGGTCACGCAAATGCGAAGCCGCCGTGATCTGTCCCTTCCCCTTGAACCCCCCGGTGATATGTTCCAAGGATGACCGGGCCGGGCGCGATGGGGCCCTGGCGACGAAAAGGGCGAAGGCGATGCTGGATCAGGCAATGAAACCGACCGAAGAGATTTCGGTCCGTGACGTGTTCGGGATCGACACCGACATGCGCGTCAAGGGCTTTGCCGAACGCAGCGACCGCGTGCCCGAGATCGACACCACCTACAAGTTCGATCCCGATACCACCTTGGCCATCCTCGCGGGCTTTGCCTATAACCGCCGGGTGATGATCCAGGGCTATCACGGCACCGGGAAATCCACGCATATCGAGCAGGTCGCCGCGCGGCTGCTGTGGCCCTGCGTGCGGGTGAACCTCGACAGCCATATCAGCCGGATCGACCTGATCGGCAAGGACGCGATCAAGCTGCGCGATGGCAAGCAGGTGACCGAGTTCCACGAGGGCATCCTCCCCTGGGCTTTGCGCAACCCCGTCGCCATAGTATTTGACGAATATGACGCGGGCCGGGCGGACGTGATGTTCGTGATCCAGCGCGTCCTGGAGCATGACGGCAAACTGACGCTTCTGGACCAGAACGAGATCATCACGCCGCATCCGTCGTTCCGCCTCTTCGCGACGTCGAACACGGTGGGGCTTGGGGATACGACGGGCCTCTATCACGGGGTCCAGCAGATCAACCAGGCGCAGATGGACCGCTGGTCCCTCGTGGCCACGCTGAACTATCTGAGCCATGACGCCGAAACCGCGATCGTGCTGGCGAAGAGCCCGCACTACAACACCGACAAAGGCCGCAAGCAGATCAGCCAGATGGTCACGGTCGCTGACCTGACCCGGACGGCGTTCATGAACGGGGACCTCTCGACGGTCATGTCGCCCAGAACCGTCCTCAACTGGGCCGCGAACGCCGAGATCTTCCGCAATGTGGGCTATGCCTTCCGGCTGACCTTCCTGAACAAATGCGACGAGCTGGAGCGCCAGACCGTGGCCGAGTTCTACCAGCGCTGCTTTGCCGAGGAATTGCCAGAATCGGCCGCTTCGATGGCGATGCGCTGATGGGACGGATTCGGCACCTGCCGCTGGTCCTTTTCCTTGCTGTCGCCGCCTTGGCGGCCTGCGTTCCACAGGACCCGCCCGCACCCGAACCGGTGCCTGCGCCCGCGTCGCCAAAGCCGGTCGCCACGAAGCCCGCCTGCAGGGTGGTCTCTCTGATCGACGGCGATACGCTGCAACTCGCTTGCGACGGGCGCGGCACCCAGATCGTCCGGCTGGAGGGCGTCGATGCGCCGGAAGTCGACAATGCGGCCTGCGACCGGGAACGCGCCGCGGGGTTGCAGGCCCGCGCGGTCCTGGCCCGCCTTGTCGCATCGGGGCCGGTGACCACGGCACGCTTCACCGGTGCCGAAAACGCAGGTCGTGCGCTGATCCGGCTGGACTTCGCCGGTCGCAACGCAGCCGACGCGATGATCGAAGCAGGCGTGGCGGTGCCGTTCGATGGCGTCACCTACCCCGACTGGTGCGCCCAACCCTAGGCTTTCGCGACGGGATGGGGATGGAGGGAGGCGGACGGAACCGCCTCCCGGACCGGTTACCCGCGTGCCGCCTTGGTCGCGTTGGCCCACCAGACCACATCGTCCAGCATGGCCTTGGCGGCGGGCACGATGACCGCCTCGATGTCGGCCAGATTGCCTGAACCGCCGAAGCCCGAGTGGACCTTGAAGAAATCGGAGCCGCCGATGCGGACGTTGTTGCGGGTCGGGACCATCTGCAGTTCAACGCCGATGTTCTGCAGGTGGCCCAGCGCGTTTGCGGCCCCCATCGAGCCATAGCCGATCGAGCCGAAGGGCTTGCGCACCCATTCGACGCTCGCCTGATCCAGCGCGTTCTTCAGGGCGGCGGTGATCGAGCGGTTGTATTCGGCGACGACGAAGATGTAGCCGTCGAACTGGCCCACCTTCTTCTGCCAGGCCACCGCGGCTGCGTCCTGCGACGGCATCCAGGCGTTCGAGGCCATTTCGGCGAAGAACGGCAGCGGGTGGTCGCGCAGGTCGACGACCTCGACCTCCATGTCGCCGCGCGCTTCGGCCTGGGCCTTGATCCAGGCGGTGGGAACGTCGGCAAAACGGGTCGGTCGGGTCGAGGAGACGATGATCGCGATCTTCGGTTTGGCCATCTGGGGCATCCTTCTGCTGTTCAGTTGCGCATGCGACCATATCTGGGGATGACCGGTCTTCTGCCAATTCCGCACCCCCGCGCCGATCCTGTGCGGGATCGCACGTCACGGACTTGCCGTGCATCGCGCCGAGTGCTTTATCTCGGGTCATGACGAAGCCCAGCGACAACCCCGCCGATCCGTTCAAGAAGGCCCTCGCCGACGCCACCCGCACCATGGCGGATGACCCGGAGATGACGGTGACCTATTCGGTCGATCCGGCGGGGATGTCGAAGGAAGGCGTCCGCCTGCCGCAGGTCAGCCGCCGGTTGACGCGGGACGAGGTGCTGCTGGCGCGGGGGACGGCGGATGCCTTTGCCCTGCGGCGCAAGTATCATGACGAAGGTGTCGCCGCCCGCTATGCGCCGAGCGGCCCCCTGGCGCGGGACATCTTTGAGGCGATGGAGAACGCCCGCTGCGAGGCGGTGGGTGCCAATGCCATGCCCGGAACGGCGGGCAACATCGACGCCAAGATCACGCACGAGTCCGACCGCAAGGGCTATGGCCAGGTCACGCAGGCGTCGGAAGTGCCCCTGGCCGTCGCCGCCGGATACCTGGTGCGGCAGCTGGCGACGGGACGGGCCCTGCCGAAATCGGCGGAACATGCCGCCGACCTCTGGCGCGGTTTTGTCGAGGAACAGGCGGGTCAGACGTTGTCCGATCTCGACCATGTGCTGGGGGATCAGGCGGCCTTTGCCCGCCTGGCGCGAAAGGTGATTGCCGACCTTGGCTACGGCGACCAGCTGGGCGATGACCCGGACGCACCCGAGGATGCGGGGGACGACCAGGCCGAGGAGGATCAGGATTCGCCCGATTCGGCTGGGGAGGAGCAGGACGAAAGCGAAGAGACCGAGGCGTCGCCCGAGCGCAGTCAGGAAGACCAGCAGGACCAGTCCCAGGCGCAGGTCACGATGGAAGACAGCGCCGACATGGAGCAGGGCGATGAGGCGGAACTGCCCGAGGGCGAAGCGCCTCTGGAGCCGCCGCCGCCTGCCCCGCATTCGGATGCCGACCCGAACTATGCCGTTTACACCACGGATTTCGATGAGGAAATCCGGGCCGAGGAATTGGCGGAGACGGCCGAGCTGGAACGGTTGCGCGCCTATCTCGACCAGCAGCTTGAGCCCTTGAAGGGCGCGGTGTCACGGCTGGCGAACAAGCTGCAGCGGCGTCTGCAGGCCCAGCAGAACCGCAGCTGGGAGTTCGACAAGGAGGAAGGCATCCTCGACGCCGGCCGCCTGGCGCGGGTGGTGGCGAACCCGACGACGCCCTTGAGTTTCAAGTGGGAGAAGGACACCGAGTTCCGCGACACCTGCGTCACCCTGCTTCTGGACAATTCCGGGTCGATGCGTGGCCGCCCGATTTCCATCGCCGCGATCTGCGCCGATGTCCTGGCGCGCACGCTGGAACGCTGCTCGGTCAAGGTCGAGATCCTGGGCTTCACCACCCGCGCCTGGAAGGGGGGACAGGCGCGTGAACGCTGGCTGGCCCAGGGGCGGCCGCAGTTGCCGGGGCGGCTGAACGATCTGCGCCACATCATCTACAAATCGGCCGACGCGCCCTGGCGCAGGGTTCGCCCGAATCTTGGCCTGATGATGAAAGAGGGCCTGCTGAAAGAGAACATCGACGGCGAGGCGCTGGAATGGGCGCACCGGCGGATGCTGGCGCGGCCCGAGGCGCGCAAGGTGATGATGGTGATCTCGGACGGCGCGCCGGTCGATGATTCCACCCTGTCCGTCAACCCGGCAAGCTACCTTGAGAAGCATCTGCGTGACGTGATCGCGATGGTGGAGCGGCGGCGGGCGGTGGAACTGATCGCCATCGGCATCGGCCATGACGTGACGCGCTACTACCAGCGCGCGGTGACGATCACCGATGTCGAGCAGCTGGCGGGGGCGATGACCGAGCAGCTTGCGGCGCTGTTCGAGATCGACCCGAAGAAGCGCGCGAAGGCAATGGGGATGCGGCGCGCGGGTTGAGCCGTCCCAGTCGAGTGTTCGGGCCAAGAGGAAGCCGCATGTTCCAGACCTTTGACAGCCGGGCGTCGCCGGACCAGGGACCGCCACGCTTGCGTGCGCTGCGGGAGCGGCTGACGGCGATGGGTCTGCAGGGCTTCATCGTCCCGCGCGCAGACCTGCATCAGGGTGAATACGTCGCCGCCCGCGACGAGCGGCTGCAATGGCTGACCGGCTTCACCGGGTCGGCCGGGTTCTGCATCGTCCTGCCGGAGGTGGCCGGGGTCTTCATCGACGGGCGCTACCGGACGCAAGTGAAGGCCCAGGTGGATACCGGCGCTTTCACGCCGGTGGCCTGGCCCGAAGTAAAACCGGGCGACTGGCTGCAGGACAATATGGCACGGGGGCGGGTCGGATTCGACCCCTGGCTGCACACGGCGGAAGAGATCGAGAAACTTGAGAGATCACTGGAAGGGTCGAGCGTAACTCTTTTCCCAGTGGATATAAATCCTGTTGACGCGATCTGGCATGATCAACCGGACGCGCCGGTCGGCAAGGCTTTTGTCCACCCCGATGCTCTGGCCGGCGAAACGCATCTGGAAAAGCGGACCCGGCTGGCCGGAGCCTTGCGGAAAGCGGGCCAGAAGGCAGCGGTGATCACCCTGCCGGATTCGCTTTGCTGGCTGCTGAACCTCCGGGGGGCAGATGTACCGAAGAACCCGGTTCTGCATGCCCTGGCGCTCTTGCACGATGACGGGCGCGTCGATCTGTTCGTCGCCCCGGAAAAGCTGGACGACAGGGTCAGGGCGCATCTCGGGGCCGAGGTTTCGCTGCCGCCGGTCGAGGCTTTTGCGGTCGCCCTGACCGGGCTGGCGGGGCCCGTGCGGGTGGACAAGGCCACCGCACCCCTGGCCGTATCCGCGCTTCTGCTCGCCTCCGGCGTCGAGGTCGAATGGGGCGATGATCCCTGCCGCCTGCCCAAGGCGTGCAAGAACGCAACCGAGATTGCCGCGACACGCGAGGCGCATCTGCGCGACGGTGCGGCGATGGTGGAGTTCCTGCGCTGGCTGGACGAAGCCGCGCCTAAGGGTGGCCTGACCGAAATTGCCGCCGTACAGGCTCTGGAAAGCTTTCGGCGGGCGACGAATGCGCTGCATGACATCAGTTTCGACACGATCTGCGGGGCGGGGCCGAACGGCGCGATCATGCATTACCGGGTGACGGAAGAGACCAACCGTCCGGTCAGGCAGGACGAGCTTCTCCTGGTCGATTCGGGCGCGCAGTACCTGGACGGGACGACCGACATCACCCGGACCGTGGCCATCGGCGATCCCGGCCGCGAGGCGCGCGAATGCTATACCCGGGTGCTTCAGGGCTTGATCGCGATCAGCCGCGTACGGTTTCCCAAGGGTCTTGCCGGGCGCGACATCGATGCGCTGGCGCGATATCCCCTGTGGCTTGCCGGACAGGACTATGACCATGGCACCGGGCACGGGGTCGGGGTCTTCCTGTCGGTACACGAAGGACCGCAGCGGATCAGCCGCCTGTCCGAAGTGCCGCTGGAGCCCGGCATGATCCTGTCGAACGAACCCGGCTACTACCGGGAGGGCGCGTTCGGCATCCGGCTGGAAAACCTGATCGTCGTCGATGTGGCCCCGCCCCTGGGCGACAACCGGGCGCAGATGGCGTTCGAAACGCTGACCTTCGTCCCCTTCGACCGCCGGTTGATCCTTGAGGGTGACCTTGCTCCGGGCGAGAGAGCCTGGCTGAACGATTATCATGCCGCGGTGCTGGCCAGGCTTGCCCCCAGGGTCGCGGGACCTACCCTTGACTGGTTGCGGGCCGCCTGCGCCCCGATCTGACCAGGGAGGCAACCTGATGGCGAGCCATATCACGATCACGCCGGTTTCCGGGCCGGTTTCGGTTTCGGCCGGTGGAGCGACCCTGGGGGTAAGCCGCAAGGCGCTTGAGCTGAAAGAGGGCAGCTATCCTGCGGTCCTTTATGTCCCGCGCGAGGACATCGACATGGGCAGGCTTGAACGGACCACGCGGTCGACGACCTGCCCGCACAAGGGCGCTGCGAGCTACTATTCCATCCGGACCGGCGACGGCGTCCTGGACAACGCGGTCTGGTCCTACGAAACGCCAAAGGCGGACATGGCCGCGATTGCCGGGCATCTCGCCTTCTACACCGACCGCGTGACCGTCACGCGCGGCTGAGCGCTTCCTCGCGAATGCGGGCCACCATGGCGCGCAGACCGTTTGACCGCTGGCTGGAGAGGTGATCGTTCAGTCCAAGGCGGCCAAGTTCGGTGGCTGCGTCCACCTTGCCGACCTCGGCCAGTGGCAGATCGGCGTAAAGCGCGTGCAGGATGGCAATCAGGCCGCGAACGATCATCGCATCCGAGTCGCCCTGGAAACCGAAACGGCCATTTTCGATCATCGGGCGCAGCCAGACCTGGCTTGCGCAACCCTGCACTTTCAGCGCGGGCACCTTGAAGCTGTCATCCAGGGGCGGCATCGCCTTGCCAAGATCGATGACATGGCGGTACCGGTCTTCCCAGTCCTCCAGGAAGGCGAAGGTTTCCGCGATCTCTTCAAAGGCTTCGGTCGCCATGATCCAGCTCTCTGCGTGAGGCTGAGCTAAGCCTTCGCGCATCAAAGGTCCAGAGCCAGAGAAGCGCTTTCCAAATCCGGTGCCATCGGCTACCCAAAGGACAGTCGTTCAGGAAAGCCGCCATGCCTGTTGCCCGCCGCCTTGTCGTTGTGTCCTTGGTCCTTGCCCTGACCGGCTGTGGGGCAGTACGGGAAAGCCGGCTCAACCCGTTCAACTGGTTCAAGAAGTCCGAGCCTCGCGAAACGATCGTGCTGGACGCAAAGGACGACCCCCGTCCGCTGGTCGAGGCGGTTCTGACGCTTGCGGTCGAGCCGATCCCCGGCGGGGCCATCGTACGCGCCCGTGGCGTGACGCCGACGCAAGGCTGGTGGAATGCGGAACTGGTGCCGCAGGATGTGACGGAGGACGGCGTCCTGGTCTACGAATTCCGCCTGGTCGAGCCGGTGGGCCGGACGGACGTGAACACCCAACGCTCCCGCGAGATCGACGTCGGCATCTACATCTCGGATGTGAAGCTGGAATCGGTGCGCGAAATCGTCGTGCAGGGTGCCACGAACGCGCGGGTCTCGCGGCGATAGAGCGCCGACCGCTGGCCTCGCTTGCGGTGCATCTTCCCGTCGCCCGCCCGGACCGTCGCAAGGGATGACGAAGCCGTCGTCAGAGACTGACCACGCGCACCTCGTTGCCCTTGGCCGAAAGCGCGATCTCGCCCTTGCAGAGCCGGATCGCATCCTCGCCGAACGCTTCGCGGCGCCAACCGGTCAGGGCCGGCCCGTTGCGGTCGCCCGCCGCGATCAGATCGAGGTCGGCTGACGACGCGATCAGCCGCGGGGCCACGCCAAGGGTTTCCGACTTGGCCTTCAGAAGAACGCGCAACAGGTCGGCCAGTGCCGGGTTCACCTGCATCTGGTCGCGCGCGGTCTCGATGCGGGGCATGTCCTCGGGGCGCATCTCCAGCCCGGTCCTGACCGCCGCAAGGATGCCTTCGGCGATCTCGGGTTTGCGGCCTTCGCGCAACAAGAGCCGGGACCGGCCCAGTTCCTCGGGCGTCGTGGGCCGGGTCGAGGCAAGCTCGAGCAGCGCGTCGTCCTTCATCACCCGGCTGCGCGGCACGTTCTGGGCCTGCGCATAGGTCTCGCGGAACCGGGCCAGGGTCTTGACCACGGCGAGAAACCGGCCGGATGTGGTGCGGGTCTTGATCCGCTGCCAGGCCTCATCCGGTTCGACGGTGTAGGTCGCGGGATCGGTCAGGACCGCCAGTTCCTCGGCCACCCATTCGGCCCGACCGTTCTTCTTCAGCTGGGCCGCGAGGAATTCGTAGATCACCCGCAGATGGGTGACATCGGCCAGGGCATATTCCTTCTGCGCCTCGCTGAGCGGGCGGCGCGACCAGTCGGTGAAGCGGGAGGTCTTGTCGAGATCGGCGCGGGCGATCTTCTTCACCAGCGTCTCGTAGCCGACCTGTTCGCCAAAGCCGCAGACCATGGCGGCGATCTGTGTGTCGAAAAGCGGGGTTGGAAAGACGTTGCCCTCGACGAAGAAAATCTCCAGGTCCTGCCGTGCGGCGTGGAAGACCTTCACCGTCGCTTCATGCCGGAACAGGTCATAGAGGGGATCGAGCGACATGCCGTCTCCCTCGATCGGGTCGATCAGGACCGCCTCGCCCGCGCCGGGCAGAGCCATCTGGATCAGGCAGAGCTTCGACCAGTAGGTGCGTTCGCGCAGGAATTCGGTGTCGAGGGTGACGAAGGGCTGGCTTTTCGCAAGATCGCAGTAGGCGGCAAGGTCTTCGGTCGTCGTGATCGTGCGCATCGTCCACCTTTCGTCGCGGGGTCATCCCGCCATGCAAAGACGCCGGTATAGGGTTTGCCGACGGGAATGTGAAGGGCCAGGCGCCAGAGGCCTTCAGGGCAGAAGGATCGGCCTCCGGTCGCCGGTCGCAAAGCGGCGGAGCACGGCCGGATAAAGCCGGTGTTCCTCGGCCAGCACGCGGGCGGCCAGGGTGTCTTCCGTGTCGTCCGGCAGGATCGGCACCCGGGCCTGGCCGCGGATCGGTCCGGCATCGAGGTCGGCCGTGACTTCGTGGACGGTGCATCCCGCTTCGGTGTCCTGCGCCGAAAGGGCGCGGGCATGGGTGTGAAGGCCGGGGTATTTCGGCAGAAGCGAGGGATGAATGTTCAAGATGCGCCCCCGGTACGCCCGGATGAAGTCCGGTGTCAGGATGCGCATGAAGCCCGCAAGGCACAGAATGTCGGGCCGTGCCGCGTCGATATGGGCGCGCAGGGCCGCCTCAAAGGCTTCGCGGGTTGGAAAGCTGCGGTGATCGACGGCAGCGACGGGCAGGCCAAGCGCCCTGGCCTTGCCAAGGCCGGCCGCGCCGGGCTCGTTCGAAGCGACGAGCACCGGCTTGGCGGGGTACTCTCCCGCCATGTCGCGCACCAGCGCCGTCATGTTCGAGCCACCCCCGGAAATCAGGATGGCGACGCGCTTCACGACAGGTGGCCCCGGTAGACGACACCCTGCCCTTCCACGACGCGACCCAGACGGAAGACCGTCTCGCCCTCGGCCTGAAGCAGGGCGGTCAGCGCGTCAGAGCGGTCCTCGGCCACGACCAGGACCATGCCGATGCCACAGTTGAAGGTCTTGAGCAGTTCGGCCCCGGCCATGTTGGCGGTGGCCGCGAGCCAGCGGAAGACCGGCGGCAGGGTCCAGGTGCCGAGGTCGATCTCGCAGGCCAGGCCCTCGGGAAGGATGCGGGGCGGGTTTTCGGTCAGCCCGCCGCCGGTGATGTGGGCAAGGCCATGCACGCCCCCGGCGCGGATCGCGGCAAGGGCTGGCCTGACATAAAGGCGGGTCGGCGCGAGGAGGGCCTGACCCAGGGTCCCTTGCGAGAACGGCGACGCGGCATCCCAGCCTAGGCCGGAAAGCTCCACCACCTTGCGGACAAAGCTGTAGCCGTTGGAATGCACGCCGTCCGACGCAAGACCCAGCAGAACGTCGCCCTTTGCAACGCCCGCAGGCAGTTCGGTGCCACGCTCCATCGCGCCGACGGCAAAGCCCGCAAGATCGAAGTCGCCCCCGTGATACATGCCCGGCATTTCTGCCGTTTCGCCGCCGATCAGCGCGCAGCCCGACGCGGCGCAGCCGTTGGCAATGCCGGTGATGATGCGGGCGGCCTGATCCACGTCCAGCTTGCCCGTGGCGAAGTAGTCCAGGAAGAACAGCGGCTCCGCACCCTGGCAGACCAGGTCGTTCACGCACATCGCGACGAGGTCGATGCCGATGGTGTCGACATGGCCGCTGTCGATGGCGATCCGAAGCTTGGTCCCGACACCGTCGGTTGCGGCCACCAGAACCGGGTCGGCATAGCCTGCCGCCCTGAGATCGAAGAGCGCACCGAACCCGCCAAGGCCGCCCATCGTACCGGGCCGGTTCGTGGCCTTCGCGGCAGGCTTGATCCGGTCCACCAGCGCGTTTCCGGCATCGATGTCGACGCCTGCATCCGCATAGGTCAAGCCGTTGTGCCCTGCCCCGCCTGCCGTCACCATGTCATGCTCCCGTGCCCGTCGCGGCCCACATACGGGTTTCCACACCGCTCTGCAACAAAGCCGCCCGCGCTTGACCGCCGGTGCGGTTCTGCTAGGCAGACAGGGCCTCGGGTCTGTAGCTCAATTGGTTAGAGCAGGGCGCTCATAACGCCTTGGTTGGGGGTTCAAGTCCCTCCGGACCTACCATTTCCCCGGTCCAGCCCCTGTCCCTACCAGCGGATATGGGACGGCCAGATGTAGTGTTCGTCGGGGTCGGGCAGCGCGGGCTGGGCAAGGTCCATCGTCGTCCGGCGCAGGGCGCTTGCCACCCTGTCGCGCGGCAGCCTTGCCAGATCTTCTGCCCGCAGCGGCGCGCCGATCCGCAGATCGACGGGTTTTGCCCTTCGGCGGCAGGTTTCATGAAAGATCAGCGCGATTCGCAGCGGGTAGGACAGATGGCTTGCCAGCTGGAAAAGCCGGGAGTTCTGGCCCGCGATATGGACCGGCAGGGTCGTCACACCGGGCAAGGTGGCCAGTCGCGCGACAAACGGATGCCAGGGGGCATCGACGGCGGGGCCCGTGAGCGGCCGGTTGGCCGTCGCCACGCCGCCGGCCGGAAAGATCGCCACGACCTGCCCGCGCGCGAGAAGGTCCGCAGCGCGCCGCCGGGTTTCCCCGGTCAGCCGCCGTGCTTCGGGCGTGCCCGAGAAGTCGACCGGCAAGAGGTGCGGATCGACTTCCGGCACGCGGCACAGCAGGCTGTTGGTCAGGATGCGGACATTTCCGCGCAGGCGCAGACCCAGATGCCCAAGGGTCAGACCATCGACCACACCGAACGGGTGGTTCGCCACCAGCAGAAGACCTCCGCTGGTCGGCAGCCCGGCAAGATGCTCGCTTCCCGCGCGTATCCTGGGGGTCACCCCAAGCTTACGCAGGGCCGCGTCGAAGACCGGCTCGCCGGGGCGCTTGTCGCAGATTGCCCAATCGACGTAGAGCCGCCTGAGCGTCGGCTGTCCGGTCAGCATCTCGACGGCGCGGATCAGACCACGGCGAAAGCGCGACTGGCCGGGATGGGAATAGGTGAAATCGACCGGCGGAGAGATCGGAGCGCGATCGAAACTGAGGCCGTCGCCCGACATCACCTCGGCGGCAGCAAGGATGTCGAAGTCCTGGGCAATCGGCTGATGCAGCATATTCTGATCCGGTCACGCAGCTTTGCGAACGACCTTATCAACGGCGCATATCAGGCGGGCGACACCGGGGTCACAGGACTGCGACACCAAAGCAAAGCCGGTCGACCACAGGCCGAATGCGCTGGTGCCGGTCTTAACCCCACTCGCCCAGAAGCACGTTCCGCGTGACAACCTCGACCGGCCGTTCACGGGCGATGAGGCCCGCCACCCATTCGCAGCTTCCGGCGTTGAAGACCGCCCCCCGGCCCCGGCGATACTCGGCCATGCAGCCGTTGCCGCGGCTGGCCATGGCGACGGTGTCGGGTGTGACCTCCCCGTACTTTGTCCGGGCGACCTCCACGGCGTCGAGGTCGTCGATGAAATGGTCCCGGTCATGCGGTCCGGTGTGATGCGCCAGGGTGGTGGCCAGCGACAGGCCGACGATGGTCAACTCGCCCTCGAGCCCGGTATCCTGCGCGGGGTATGGCAGTCCGTGCCGGATCTCGTGGTCGATCCCGTCGACTTCGTACCCGAAAACCCGCGACGCGGCCCCCAGCACGTCGCCGTAGCCAAGACCCGTCCCGGCAAGCGACCAGTGATCGGGGCGGTACAGGGTAAAGCCCCCGGACCCATGCGCGGCACAGCGGCTCCACCCGGCATAGACCCCCATCGACCCGGTGAGGCCCATGGTGGCAACAGCCGGGCGGCGGGCCTGGGGATGGTCCCAGTAGCTCGTCAGGCGGTCGGTTGCACCAAGCGGGTCCTCGGCCTCTGCTCGCGTCTTGTAGCAGGTCTGGGTGGTCAGGTCCGGCGACAGGCGGGTCTGCCAGAAGAAGTTGCCGCCAAACCGGGCGAGTTCTCCGCCCCGGTCGAGCCAGCCGTCAAGATGGTCGCGCATCTCCCGGGTCCAGTATTCGTCATGACCGACGATGACCGCGCGCGAATAGGCATCCAGGATCGTCGGATCGGCGTGCAGGTCATGCTGCGTGACGTAGTCAAATGCGATCCCCTGCGCCTCGCACCAAAGCGCGAAGGGCCGTTCAAAGGCCGGCCAGCCGGATGAGGCGTATTTCTTCGAGATGCCCCTGGCGCGCGCATACTCCATATGCGGATAGCGCGGGCGGCTGAGGAGCGGCGAGGCATGCGGGATCCGGGGGGCGTCGTCGGGCCAGCGGACAAAGCCGGTGGCCCAGGGGCGCAGGCTGCTCACCTCGGCGGCGAACTCGGCACCGGAGGGGCCGGTCAGGCCCTGATAGTGGTTCGACCCGCCCCAGTCGTTGTAGGCGCACCAGGTGCCGGTCGCGAGAACCATCGCAAGTTTCGCAGACGGCATCGCGGGCTTCAGCACGAAGATCCCGTGCGAGGCATGACCCGCGACTTCGAGCGTGAAGGCGTAGACGCCGGTGGCCCAGTCTTGCGGGATCGTGGCTTCAAAGGCGACGGGCCAGTCACAGCCCCGGACCGAGCAGTCGGCAGGGGTCGGGGCGAAACGGGTGGGGATCGTTGCTTGCAGGACCTGCTTGGGCTGAATGCCGTCGCGGCTGATGGTCAGCCGCGCCTCGGGCGCGCCTGACATCGCGTGCAGGCGAAGAACCTGCCCCGGCGCATAGGACAGGGCCGCCGTGTAGCCCCAGACCTGCGGGCGGGCGGGGTCGCCCGACGCCATCTCGTAGTAGTGCCCGGTGACCGGATCGCCGTCATCATACGGGCCGGTGACGAAGAAGCCCTGCATCGCTGCCTCCCTTGCGTGTTCCCAGCATCGGCGGGCATCGGGCCAAAGGCAACGCCGATCCGCGCCGCTTTGGCCTTGAATTGCGGCGAGGGCTGTGCCTCCCTGCGGCAAAACCGGGGGGGGCCATGCGGATCGGGGACGTTTCTTTCTGGTATGCCGACATCGGGCTGCCGTTCCGCCGTGCCGCTGTGGCCGGGGACACCACGGCGGATGTCGCGATCATCGGGGCGGGCTACACCGGGCTTTGGGCGGCCTACTACCTGAAACAGGCCCAACCCGCGCTGGATGTCATCGTCATCGAGAAGGAGTTCGCCGGTTTCGGTGCCTCGGGCCGCAACGGTGGCTGGCTGACCGGCGGCTTTGCCTGGAACCATGCCAGGTATCTGAAGGGGTCGTCCGAAGCGGCGGTCCGCGCCATGGTCGCGGCGATGAACGGCACCGTGGACGAAGTGATCCGCGTGGCCGAGGCCGAGGGGATCGAAGCCGATATCCGCCGCACGGACGAACTGATGGTGGTGACCAAACCCGCGCAGCTTGGACGGATGCGGGCCGAGGTCGCGCACCGCCGTCACTGGGGCGAGGAGGATCGCGTGTTCGAAATGTCCGCCGCCGATCTGGCCGGACGGGTCCGCATTCCCGGCGCGCTTGGCGCGATGGCGGTGACGAATGTCGCGCGCATTCAACCGGCCAAGCTGGTCCGGGGTCTGGCCAGGACGGTGGAACGGCAGGGCGTGCGGATCGTCGAAGGAACGGCGGTGACGACCTTCGAACCCGGCTCGGTCACCACCGATCACGGCACGGTTCTCGCCCCGGTCATCCTGCGCTGCACCGAAGGTTTCACCGCCGGGCTGCCGGGCCTGAAACGCGAATGGCTGCCGTTGAACTCGGCACAGATCGCGACCGAGCCCCTGCCCGCCGCGGTCTGGGAACAGATCGGCTGGGACGGGCACGAGATCATTGCCGATTTCGCCAATGCCTACTGCTACTGCCAGCGCACGCGCGAGGGGCGCATCACCGTCGGCGCGCGCGGCGTGCCCTACCGCTTCGGCTCCAGCCTCGACGCCAACGGCGCACCCGACGCCGAAACCATCCGGCGGCTGACCGCCATTCTGCATCGGCATTTCCCGGCGGCAGCCGGGGCGAAGATCGACCATGCCTGGTGTGGGGTCCTCGGCGTCCCGCGCGACTGGTGCGCTTCGGTGGGGCTGGACCCCGTGACGGGCCTCGGCTGGGCCGGGGGATACGTGGGTGTCGGGGTCTCGACCTCGAACCTCGCAGGACGCACGTTGGCCGACCTCGTGCTTGGACGGGACAGCGATCTTGTGCATCTGCCCTGGGTCAACCGCCGGGTGAAAGGCTGGGAGCCCGAACCGCTGCGGTGGCTTGGCGTGAAAGGCATGTACGCCCTGCTGAATGCCGCCGACCGGCGCGAGGATCGCCCCGGGGCCGGACCGTCGCGGCTTGCCGCCGTCGGGAACTGGCTGACGGGGCGGGGCTGACCGGCACGAAATCTGTTGCGGCATCAGGTGCCGCATGGCAACGCTGATCCCGCTTTGGGAGGGGACCTGATGACACCGCACCGCCGCGACATCCTGGGGCTTGCGCTTGCTGCGCCGTTTGCGCTGTCGATCCGGCCGGCTCTGGCCGCTGGCCGCGCGGATGTCTCGCGCGAGGTGCTGCTGACCTGGCACAAGCTCATTCTGGAACTGGTGCGCCATACCGCGACCTACATCCCGCCTGTCGCCGCCCGGTCCTTCGCCTATCTCGGCGTGACCGCGCATGAGGCCCTGGCCACGGGCAATCCGGCGCTGCAAAGCCTGGCCGGGCAATTGACCGACCTGAAACCCCTGCCCACCCGCGGGTCCGGCGACTTTGACGAGCCCTGCGTGATCCACGCGGCACTTGCGGCGATGGTCCAGACCCTGTTTTCCAACACCGGCCCGACCGGGCAGCGCGCCATGGTGAAGATGACCGAGTTGATGGGACGCACCGCAAGCGAGGGCATCACGGAAGACATCGTCAACCGCAGCGCCGCGCATGGTCAGGCGGTCGCCGCGCATGTTCTGGCCTGGGCCGCCGTCGACGGCGGCGCGGTGATCGACAACATGGGGTTCCCGCAGGACGATACCCCCGGCACCCGCCCGCAGGACTGGGTGCCGACCAGCCTGATCCGGATGCAGCAGGCCCCGATGCTGCCCGAATGGGGCAACGTCAGACCCTTCGCGGTGCCCTCGATCGCCGATCTGGACGCGCCGCCGCATCCGGACTTTGACGAAGCGCCGGGGTCCGCGTTCCACTCCTTCGCGCTCGAGGTGGCCGAAACCGGGCGCAACCTGACCGACGAGCAGAAGCTGATCGCGCGGTTCTGGTCCGACGATCCGATGCTGACGGCCACGCCCGCCGGACACTGGATTTCCATCGTGCTGCAGATCGCGGACCGCGACGCAATGCCGGTGGAACGGCTGGCGGCAACGCTGGCCAAGATGGGCGTCGCGCAGGCAGATGCCTTCATCTCCTGCTGGTCGACCAAGTTCAAATACAACCTCTTGCGCCCGGTGACCTACATCAAGCGCCATATCGACAAGACCTGGGAGCCTTTGCTGATCACGCCGCCGTTCCCGGAATACACCTCGGGCCATTCGACCCAGTCCGGGGCCGCCTCGACCGTCCTCACCGCCATCCTCGGCGAAGACTTTGCGTTTGACGATGCCACCAACACCGATGAAGGCCTGCCGGTCCGCAGCTTTGCGTCGTTCAGGGCGGCGGCGGAAGAGGCTGCGTTATCAAGACTTTACGGCGGCATTCACTTCCGATTCGGCAACGAGGCGGGTCTTGTGCAGGGCCGCGCCGTTGGGGCCGTCGCCGCCGCGCTGAGGACCGAAGCTTGACCCGCGCGCTGATCCTTGCCCTCGCGATCGCTTCGCCTGCGATCGCCGAGCCGGTGGTCCCGGCCTTCACCGATGAATCCACGACATCCGGCCTTGACACCGTCTACGACGGCGAATGGGAATACATGGTCGGCGGCGGTGTCGCCACGTTCGACTGCTCCGGCGACCGGGTCCCCGAGGTCTTCCTGTCCGGCGGCGCGGGGCCCTCGGCCCTGTACCTCAACCGCAGCAAGACTGGCGGCGCCCTCTCTTTCGAGAAGACCACGGCGATCACGCTTGATGCCGTCCTGGGGGCCTATCCGCTGGACATCGACAGCGACGGTGTGATGGACCTTGTCGTCCTCCGACAGGGCGAGAACCAGGTGCTGCGGGGCCTTGGCGACTGCAGGTTCGAGCCTGCAAACGCCGCCTGGGGATTTGACGGCGGCGATGCCTGGTCGACGGCCTTTGCCGCCATCTGGGAAAAGGGCCAGACCTGGCCGACCCTGGCGGTGGGCAACTACCTCGACCGCACCGAGGAAGCCTTTCCCTGGGGCTCCTGCACCGACAACTGGCTGCACCGGCCGGAACAGGACCGCTTCGCCGCACCGGTCCCGCTGAAGCCGTCGTACTGCGCCCTGTCGATGCTCTTCACCGACTGGAACAATTCCGGGCAGGCCAGTCTGCGCGTGTCGAACGACCGCGAGTACTACAAGGGCGGACAAGAGCAGATGTGGGACCTTGGTCCCGGCCAGGCCCCCCGGCTCTACACCGACAAGGACGATGGCTGGAAGCGCCTGCGCATCTGGGGCATGGGGATCGCTGCGGCAGACGTGAACCTGGACGGCTATCAGGACTATTACCTGACCAGCATGGCCGACCAGAAGCTGCAGTTCCTCAAGGACCCGGCCAGCGGCAAACCCGATTTCGCCGACCTCGCTTTCAAGACCGGCGTGACCGCGCACCGGCCCTACACCGGTGGCGACCTGCGGCCCTCCACCGGCTGGCACGCGCAGTTTGCCGACGTGAACAACGACGGGAGGCTGGACCTCTTCGTCGCCAAGGGCAACGTCGCCAGGATGCCGGACTTTGCCGAGAAGGACCCGAACAACCTGCTGCTGCAGGCCGAGGACGGGACCTTTGTCGAAGGCGGCGACAAGGCCGGTGTCGCCAGCATGCGCATCGGCCGCGGGGCACAGGTGGTGGACCTGAACATGGACGGACTTCTGGACGTCGTGGTGGTCAACCGCTGGACGCCGGCCACGGTCTTGCGGCAGACCGGCGCAACCGGCGGAAACTGGGTACAGGTCCGTCTGCAGCAGGACGGGGCCAACCGCGACGCCATCGGGTCCGTGATCGAGATCAAGCGCGCCGACAAGATCGAGCGGCACGAGATCGCCTCGGGCGGCGGGCATGCCTCGGGCTCGGTCGGCTGGCTGCACTATGGTCTCGGAACCGCCGCAAGCGCCGAGTTGCGCGTGATCTGGCCGGACGGCAGCACGGGCGAATGGATGACCGTTCCGTCCGGAACCTACCAGATCCTGCGGCCGGGAAGCCCGCCCGAAGACTGGTCGCCGGACTGATCGCCGCGAATCAATTCGCGTTGGCGGCGCGGCCTCCGCGCACTCAACCTGTGGTAACTTCCGGTGCCGACCATGCGCGCCGAAAGCGTAAGACGCGGGAAAACATGGCAAAACCGCGACGCAACCCGCGCGGATCGCTGATGTTTTTGTCACACAGGTGACTCTGCTCTTTTTGGGATGACCATGCTCTCTGAAACCAATTAGATATATTTTTCATATACTTGACGGAAGCTTCGCAGGGGCCGAGCGCAAATGCCCGCCAGGAATGCAAGGTCAAAGCCGTTTGGAATGCGCTTCGCCCGGTGCGCCGCGTTTGCGCGAGGCTGGGCTCGAAGGATAGGATAGGCGCAGTTGGAAGTCGCAACCGGTGCTTAGGCCGGTCGTGGTCTTCGAAAGAGTAAGCGAGTTCGGCTCCCAGGCCGCGCCGGTTCTATCGGCGCGGGTTCGGTCGTGAAGCGGCCTGGCCGGTTAGGATGACACGTGACGCAAGGTCCGACGCAATTCACCAACGCCCTCGGTGCCGAGGACAGGCAGGTCGATCCTGACGCCTTTGCCGACGACCTGAAGCCGGGGACCGAACTGCTTGGCGGGCAGTACACCATCATGGGTTTCCTGAACAGCGGCGGCTTCGGCATCACCTACATGGCCAAGGATTCGCTCGACCGGACGGTGGTGATCAAGGAGTGCTTCCCGAACGCGCTCTGCCGGCGCAGCAATGCCATCGTACGCGCCCGGTCGCGCAAGCATCAGGGCGAGTTGCGCAGTTTCGTCGAGAATTTCGTCGATGAGGCCCGCAGCCTCGCCCGGCTGGTGCACCCGAACATCGTCGGCGTCCATCAGGTGTTCGAAGACAACGACACCGCCTACATGGCCATCGACTTCATCAATGGCCGCGATCTGCAGGACATCCTCGACTCCTCGGACCAGCCCTTCACGCCGGACCAGATCGTCATCCTGCTGAAAAAGATGCTCAGCGCGGTCGAGTTCATCCACCAGGTCGGGATCCTGCACCGCGACATCTCGCCGGACAACATCCTGATCGACAAAACCGGCAACCCGGTGCTGATCGACTTCGGGGCCGCCAGCGAACAGGTGGCCCGTTCGGCGCGGGTCCTGACCGGGCGGCGGGTGATCAAGGAAGGCTATTCGCCGCAGGAATTCTACCTGACCGGCGCCGATCAAAGCCAGTCGAGCGATCTCTATTCGCTTGCGGCCACGTTTTATCACGTCATCGCGGGCAAGGCACCGCCGGAAAGCCCGCGCCGGCTTGCGCGGGTCGCAGAGGGCGAGGCCGACCCCTATCAGCCCCTTGCCGGTCGGCATGCCGGGTATCCGATCGGCTTTCTGGCCCTGATCGACAAGGCGATGCGCGTGATGCCAAAGGACCGCATCCAGTCGGCCGGCGACTGGCTGGAATGGATCCGGATGGGTGAGGGCGGACAGGAACCGCCGATCGAACCGCCGCGCCCGATGACGCGACCGGTCAGCCGTGCCGCCACCGAAATCCTGCAGGTGGCACAGACTGCCCGCCCGTCGCCTGCGGTGATCGCGGTGGCTGCGGTCGTGGTGCTGGCGGCGCTGGCGGTCCTCTGGTGGGTCCTGCGCTGAATGCGCCACCAAGCGCCATCCGACGGGCCCGAAGCATCGCTTGCCTGAACCCTGCGCGGCCCGTTAGCCTGAAGGCGCACCGGTGTCACGATTTCCAGCGGAAAGCAGGCGGTCCCGGCATGAGGCGTCTGAAGCAGACCTTGCTGACCATGGCCCTGCGCCGGACGGTTGTCGTCCTCGGAGCTGCAAGCTTGCCTGTCGGATCGGCGCTGGCCTGTGAGACGGCGCTTGTCCTGTCGGTGGATGTGTCGGGGTCCATCGACGGCGGCGAATTCAGGCTGCAGTCCGAAGGCATCTTTCTGGCGCTTTCCGACCCCGAAGTGACCGACGCGCTGGTCCGGGGCCAGATCGCGCTGGCGGTCGTGCAATGGTCCGGGGACGATCAGCAGGCGCTGGTCCTGCCCTGGATGCGCATGCTGACGGCCGGGGCCGTCAACCGCTTTGCCACGGCTGCCGGGGCCATGGACCGCGCCTTCTACGGCTCCGATACGGCTGTCGGCGAAAGCCTGCACTTCGCGGCCGCGCAGTTCGCATCGGTGCCCGATTGCAAGCGACGGGTGATCGACGTCTCCGGTGACGGGCAGGAGAACGCGGGCTTCACCGATGCCGAGGCCCGCTCTGCCGCGATGGATTCGGGCATCATGATCAACGCCATCGCGATCGAGGACCCCGGTCCGGCCTCTCCGATCACCAGCTACTATCGCAACTGGGTGATCACGCCGGGCGGTTTTGTCGTGACCGCGCGCGGTCTGGAGGACTATGCCAGGACCCTGCGGCTGAAACTCTTGCGGGAACTGGTCAGCCCGGTCGGCTAGGACCCGCGCAATCCCTGACGTCGGATACCGGCCGGCATGACCTTGCCGCGCAGGCCAATCGTCCAAGGCCCTTCCCGACGAAGTGTCACGGACGTTTCATGGTGACCTGCAAAAGCCGGAACGCCGCCTCACGACGCGCTTTACCGCCGGGCGCGGGACGGGCATGACGTGGGGCACGACCGGCCCGCAGGACGCCCCGAATGACCGCCGACCCGACAGCCCCAACCCTGTCCGACCTGACCCGCGCCTTCGCGAAGATCGGCTGCCTGTCCTTCGGCGGCCCTGCGGCCCAGATCGCCCTGATGCACCGCGAGATTCTGGACGAACGCAAATGGGTGGAGGAGGCCGACTACCTTCGCGCCCTCAGCTTCTGCATGCTCCTGCCCGGACCCGAGGCGATGCAGCTGGCCACCTGGATCGGCTGGCGTCTGCACGGCATCAGGGGCGGATTGATCGCAGGCGGGCTTTTTGTCCTGCCCGGCGCGCTGGTCGTGCTGGCACTGACGCTGGTCTACGCGGCCTTCGGTCAGGTCCCGCTGGTCGCCGCCCTTTTCACCGGGGTGCAGGCCGCCGTCATCGCGGTGGTGATCGAGGCACTGATCCGGGTCTCAAAACGCGCATTGAAGTCGCGCGAGGCCCATGTGATC
>JBIJDO010000117.1:0-7653 GCA_044344105.1 Tabrizicola sp. | reverse complement strand
CATAGGTCGCGCCGAAGCGGTGCGTCTCGAACTCGGCCGTCACCGCCTCGACCGTCTGACCCGAGACCTCCATCTGAAACAGCGCCTGCACCGCGTAAAGGCGGCTGGCCGATTTCATCTGACGCCCGAGTGCTTTCTTGTCGACCTTCATGCCCGGAAACCGATCCCCTTGGATTTCCCGGCCCACCTGCGCGACAGGGCGACAAGATGCAAGGCCGCCGCCGCCGCCCCGCCGCCCTTGTCCTGGCCCGACGGGTCCGCCCGCACCACCGCCTGTTCGCGGTTTTCCACCGTCAGGATGCCGTTGCCGATGCAGGCCCCCTGCAGCCCCATAAGGCTGATCGCGCGGCTCGAGTCATTGCAGACCGTGTCGTAATGCGTCGTCTCGCCCCGGATCACGCAGCCAAGCGCCACATAGCCGTGATATTCCGCCAGCCGTTCCGCCATCGCGATGGCAGAGGGTACTTCCAGGGCACCCGGCACTTCGATCAGGTCCACCTCGGCCCCGCAGGACGCGGCGACAGCACGGGCCCCGGCCACCAGATTGTCGGCGATGTCCCTGTAGTAGGGGGCGACCACGATGAGGAGCTTCACCGGCTTGTCGAAGACCGGCAGCGGCAGGGTATAATGGGTCTCGGCTGTGGCCATGTGCCTTACTCCGTGATGGGCCGGGTGCCCGCGATGGTCAGCCCGTAGGCATCAAGGCCCACGAAGCGCGGGGCGGCGGAATTCGTCACCAGGGTGATCGCCGACAGACCAAGCGAGGACAGGATCTGAGCGCCAAGCCCGTACTGTCGCAGCGTCTGCGGCGAATGCTCGCCCGGCGCGACCAGTTTCATCGTCGTGTCGCGCAAGAGGACCACCACGCCGCGCCCTTCGGCCGCGATCAGCCGCATCGCCAGCGGCAGGGCACCCTCGCCGCCGACACCCAGCACGTCCTCCAGGGGGTTCAGCGCATGCACCCGGACCAGCACCGGACCGGGCGCGGTCAGATCGCCTTTCGACAGCACGACATGTTCGTCGCCATGCGTCTCGTCGGCAAAGACCCGCATCAGCCAGTCGCCGCCATGCGCCGAGGTGACGGACTTCACCGCCTTTTCGCTGATCAGGTTGTCGTGGCGACGGCGATAGGCGATGAGGTCGGAAATCGTGCCGATCTTCAGCCCGTGCCGCTGCGCAAAGGCGATCAGGTCCGGCAGCCGCGCCATCGTCCCGTCGTCGTTCATGATCTCGCAGATCACGCCCGACGGGTTCAGCCCGGCCAGACGGCTCACGTCCACCGCTGCCTCGGTATGGCCCGCCCGGACCAGAACCCCGCCGTCGCGGGCGCGCAAGGGAAAGATATGCCCCGGCGTCGCGATGTCGGCTGCACTCCGCGTCGGATCGATCGCGACCGCCACCGTCAGCGCCCGGTCCGCAGCAGAGATCCCCGTCGTCACCCCCTCGCGCGCCTCGATCGACAGGGTGAAGGCGGTTTCGTGCCGGCTGGAGTTCTTCGGGCTCATCAGGGGCAGCCCCAGCGCGTCGATCCGGTGTCCCGGCAGCGCGAGGCAGATCAGCCCCCGGCCATGCGTCGCCATGAAGTTGATCGCCGAAGGCGTGCACATCTGTGCCGGAATGACCAGATCGCCCTCGTTCTCGCGGTCCTCATGGTCGACCAGGATGAACATCCGCCCGTTGCGGGCATCCTCGATGATGTCCTCGGTCGAAGAGATGGCGTCGGTGAAGTCTTCCATAAAGCGCGGGCCTCGCAAGCAGTCCGGGCCGATGTATCGCGGGCGGCGGCCAAAGGCCAGAGCCTCGGCGGTGCAGGCCTGCAGGCGAAAGGCGCGGAATTGTAGGTCGGGCTTCAGACCGACCCCGTCAGCCCCGCGCCGACAGCACCGCGAGGCACGCCACCTCGGCCAGTTGCTGCGTGGCCCCCAGCACATCGCCGGTCTGCCCGCCGATCCGGCGCAGGGCCACCACCGACACCACGACGCTCACGCCCAAAGCTGCCGCCAGCATCGCAAGCGCCGCCCAGCCGACCGCCAGGGCGGCAATCCCGAAGGCCAGCCCAAGCCCGACCAGCGCCACGGCCGGGCTGGGCTGCCCGGTCGCATGGCTCAGGCCCGCGCCCCGGGCGTTCGGCAACAGCGCCATGATCAACGCCATCGGCGCGCGGCTGAGCGCGCCCGTGGCGATCAGCGCGCCCCAATGGCCGCCAAAGACCAGCAGCGCCGTCAGCGCCGACCAGCGCGCCAGCGTGACCAGCACCAGCGCCAGCACGCCGTAGCTCCCGACGCGGCTGTCCTTCATGATCTCCAGCCGCCGCGCCTTGGTCCAGCCGCCGAAGAGGCCGTCCGCCGCGTCCGAAAGCCCGTCCTCGTGCAGCCCCCCGGTCAGAAGCGCACCAAGGCCGAGCACCAGAACCGCCGTGACCCCCGGCGTGATCCCCACCCACAGGGCCCCGCTCGCCAGTGCCGCCGCAAGCGCGCCGAGCACCGCCCCGACCAGAGGCCAGGCCCAGGCCGAGGCCGCGCCTCTGCCGCTATGGTTCGGCAGCGGCAGCCGGGTCAACAGCGCGAAGGCCGAGGCAAGGTCGTTCGGCAGACGCAGGGCGATGTCGCGAAGCGTGGTCAAAGCGGCTGATCCCGGCTGGCGTTCGTTCGGGCCTTGGGGTAGCCCCATCAGCCAAAAGGTGCAATCAGGGAAGATGTTGATGCCGTTCCAGACCCTTGCCGATGTCCGCGCGATGCTGTCCCGGCTTCCTGCCCCCGATCCGGTCGCGCTTGCGGCAGCCGGGGCGCGGAACGGCCAGTTGACCAAGCCGCCGGGGGCCTTGGGCCGGCTGGAAGGGCTGGCGATCTGGATGGCGGGCTGGCAGGGCACCGAAAGGCCGCGAGCGTCAAAGCCGCAGATCGTGATCTTTGCCGGAAATCATGGGGTTGCGGCCAAGGGCGTATCTGCCTTCCCGGCAGAGGTCACCGTGCAGATGGTGGCGAACTTCGCCCATGGCGGGGCGGCGATCAACCAGCTGGCCAAGGCCTTCGGGGCAAAGCTCGATGTCCATCCGCTGGACCTCGACCGTCCGACCATGGATTTCACCGAAAGCCCGGCGATGACCGAGGCCGAGGTTCTGGCCGCCCTGCAGAAGGGCTTCGATGCCGTCGATCCGGCGGCCAACCTCCTCGTCGCGGGCGAGATGGGGATCGGCAACACCACCGCCGCCGCCGCGATTGCCACCGCGCTTTACGGCGGCCTGGGCTGGGCCGGTCGCGGGACCGGGGTCGATGATGCGGGCCTTCGTCGGAAAGAGGCTGCGGTTGCGGCTGGCGTGGAACGGCACAAGGCCCATCTTGCCGACCCGCTCCAGGTCCTGCGCTGCCTTGGCGGGCGCGAGATTGCCGCGATGGCGGGCGCGATCCTCGGGGCGCGGATGGCGCGGGTGCCGGTGATCCTGGACGGGTTCATCGCCTGTGCGGCGGCAGCGGTGCTGGAACACGCTGCTCCAGGCGCACTCGACCATTGCATCGCGGGCCATCAAAGCGCGGAAGGCGCGCATGCCCGTCTGCTGGAGAAGCTCGGGAAGGAACCGCTCCTCGCCCTTGGCCTGCGGCTTGGCGAAGGCTCGGGTGCGGCGCTGGCGATCGGCGTGGTGCAGGGCGCTGTCGCCTGCCATTCCGGGATGGCCACCTTTGCCGAGGCCGGGGTCGCTGCGGGGGCGTGAGTGATGTGCTCCTCGTGCGACTTCGTCTTCTCGTCGCGAAGGCGAGGAGTGACGCAGTCATCGACGAGCTGCCAGGTCCGGCTGTTGCCAGAAGGGAAACGCCCACAGCCAAGCCGTTGATTTCGCAGTACCCAAAGACCTGTCCACGCGTGGGCAGCGCTCAGGCCTTCGGCATCTTCAGGCTGACGAGCCGCCCGCCCTTCTGGTAGCGGACCTCGGTCTCGGTGATAGCCTTGATGGTGCCGCCGTCGATCCGGTCGCCGACCTGGACCTTCTTGTACTTGCCGTTCGACTGCCGGATCAGCGCATAGCGGCGGCTGTCGGTGCCGTAGGTGCCGATCAGGTTGATCTTCGACAGGTTGATCGCGTTCTTGTAGGTTGCCAGTTTGGCCACGCTGGCCTTCGTCGGGATCGACGGGGCGGCACTGGCGGTCTCGGGCTCGTCCGCCTCGTCGGTGTCGCCGGGCTTGGCTTCGGGCGCGGCGGCGGCGATTTCGACCTGCGGCTCTTCGGGCACCGGTTCGCGGACCGCAGCGGCGACGGCGGCTTCAACGGCCTGGCTCAGGTCGCGCGGGCGGCTGGCGGGCCGCATCGAGATTGCGACGACCGAGGGGTTTGCTGCCTCCAGCGCCGCCGCCTCGGCCAGTTTCGCTTCCGCCTGCGCCGTCAGCGAAGCCCCCTGCGCGCCCAGCCCCTCCGGCGCGATGGTCGCGGCAGCGGTCGTCACGGCGGCCGGACGCGCCAACGGGCGCAGTCCGGCAAAAGCCGAGCTGGCATCGTCCGACACCCGTGCATCGTCATCGCCCGGCGCGACGAGGCTCTCGGGCCGCGGACGCGGACGGAAGCCCGCCAGCGCGGGGTCGGCAGGTACGGGCAGGGCAGCTTGCGGCGCGGCCCCGCCGGTGACCAGCGAGGCGTCGGCGGGTGAGGGTGCCCCGGTTTCGGGCACCGACACCGGGGGGGCAACCTCTGCGGGGGCAAGGGCCACAGCCGCCAAAGCGGCGGCACTTGCGACGTCGCTGCGGGCGGGTGGCACGAGCGGCGGTTTGCCCGCGATCAGGAACACGCCTTCGGGGCTGACGATGCCTTCGGCGGTGGGCTTCAGAAGACCCTGCGCATCGAACTGGTAGACCGTGCCCGGAGCGGGCGGCGGCATCGGCGGGTCGGGCAGCACGTCGCGCGCATCGGCCAGGGCCGGCAGGGCCAGCGCGTCCAGCGCGGGCGGCGGCGCGTCCATCGTCGACAGGAAAATCTCGTCCTGATCCTCGACCGGGGCCGTCGCCACCGGGACATCGGTCGCGACAAGGGTGTCGGGCGCGGGCTCGGGGGCCGCTTCGGGGGCGGCTTCGGCAACCGCGACGTCGGCGGTGGGTTCGACATCCGCCGTCGCCGTCGGGTCGGCGTCTGCCGCCGCCTGATCCCCGCCGATGTTCACCGGCAGGCTTTCGGTGGCCAGCGCCCCGGCATCGCCACCGGCGAGCGGCGTGCCCCCAGCCTCGGGCAGGGGACCCTGCATCCCCTCGGGGTCCTGCATGTCGGCCAGCATTTCCTCGTCGACGTCCGGCACGATCTCGACCGCCGTGGCCGTGTCGGTCGTCGGGGTGTCGCCGCCGAGGAAGAGCGATGACCAGAGCCCGATCAGCGCCAGGAACAAGAGGAGCAGCGCCACCAGCACCATGAAGACAATGCCGGTCCGTTTCCGGGCCGGGGCCGCGGCCCCGAAGGTGCCGCCCGGTCGGGCCGGCGATTTCACCGTCGTCGGGCCAGGGGCCGTCGGCCGCGGGAGGTCGGCCCCCTTGGTCCGGGACTTGGCCCGCGTCCCCGGGATCGAGGGCGCGGTCACCAGTCCGGGAAAGCCCTTGCCTGTCGGGCTGCGACCGGTCGCAGCCTTGCTTCCCGCTGCAGCCAGTCCTGCGGGCCGCATGACGCCCTCGATCGCACGACCGGGGGCGTTGCCCGGCGCGTTGCGGCGGCTGGCAAAGGCCACCAGCGCCGCCGGAGAGGGCGCAGGCGGCAGATCATCCTCCGGATCGTCGGGCGCAAACGTCCGTGCCGCCACCCGGTCGACCGGGTCCTCGTCGGCTTCCGGGAAAGCCGAGGTATCGGTGACATGCGCGAAGGGCGCTTCCTCGGCCTCGACCGGGGCGGTTGCCGCGACCACAACCTCCGCGGCCACGGCGACCATGTCCGGGGCTGCGTCCTGTCCGGCTGCGTCCGCGCCTGCGCCCTCCGGGGGTCCGGCCATGGGATCGCCCACAAGGTCGCCCGCCGGGCCGTCTTCGGGCAGCGCATCGATCTCGGGGGTCAGGGGCTCCGGCGCGGGGGGCAGGGGTTCCGGAGGGATTGCGGGGGCCGCCGCCGCCTCATCCGGGACAGCCGCATTCAGCGCCTCGTCGAGACCCGGCAGGACCTCGTCCTTGTCCGCCATGGCGGCCAGGTCGGCCATGTCGGCACCGGCCGCCTCTGCCGCTGCCGGAACCGGGATATCCGCCGGTGCCACGGCTTCGGCCATGGGCAGTTCGCGGTGCAGGATCGCCACCGGCTCGCGGTCGCGGTCCACCGTCTCATCCTCGGCCAGAAGCCCCGCCGAAGCCGCCGTCGGGCCGAACCAGGGTTCGCCGACAAAGGTCCCGTCCTCGGGGATCGCCACGAAGGAGACCGGGTTCAGCCGGTGCTCCACGGCAAAGGCCTCGGCCTCGGCCAGGGTTTCCTTCGCAACCACCGCGACCTTGACCGTGGCCCCCTTGCCGGACCAGTCAAAGACCAGGTCCTCGACCGGATAGGGCGTGCGTCCCTCAAGCGCGGCTGCGATCTGGCGGCGCTTTTCGTCACGGCTGGGCCCCGGCGCATGCACCTCGGTGTAGAGGATCTGGCCGTTCGGCAGGATCAACTTGGTCGCCACGCCCATCGGCGACAGGCCAAGCGCGGTCTTGCGCAGATAGTCCAGCGCCTCGGCCAGATCGGGGGCGTCGAAGGCAACTTCGCCCACGGAAAGCCAGCCCTTCGGCGTCCGGTGCAACAGCCCGATGGCGTCGCGCGTCAGGTCAAGTGCAAATGTCGGTTTCATGTCGCGGGTCTAGCACGGATCGTCAAAGCGCTGGAACGTGCCCCAGCCGGTCGCCGCATGATTAGAGCAGCTTTTCGCCGAAGGGAAGGAAAACACCCAAGGAAGCCATTGCGGCGCGCGTCACAGTTGCGAATTGTCGCGCCATTCCAAGGAGAATCCCATGCGTGTCCTCACTGCCCTCGTCCTGTCCACCGCCCTGGCGCTTCCTGCCCTTGCCCCGGCCCTTGCCGAAGGGGCCGCCGCACGCTCGATCAGCGTGACGGGCACCGGAACGGTCGAGACCGCCCCCGACATGGCCACCCTGATGATCGGCGTGACCACGCAAGCCCAAACGGCGGCGGAGGCCCTGACTGCAAACTCGGCGGCGACCGAGGCGGTGATCGCCCGGCTCACGGCTTCGGGCGTCGAGGCGCGGGACATGCAGACCTCGAATCTGTCGATCAATCCGAACTGGGCGGGCTACGACAGCTCGACCCCCACGATTTCGGGTTATGTCGCGACCAACATGCTGACGGTGCGGGTCCGCAAGCTGGACACGACCGGCGCCGTCCTTGATGCGGCGGTGGCGGACGGGGCCAACACCTTGAACGGCATGGTCTTCGGCCTGGCCGATCCCGACCCCGCTTACAACGAGGCGCGGAAAGAGGCCGTGGCGGACGCCCGCGCCAAGGCCGAGCTTCTGGCCGCGGCCGCTGGGGTGACGCTGGGACCGGTGATGACCATCGCCGACGGCGGCGCGATGACCGACCCGGCCCCGATGTACCGCGACGCGGTGTCGGCCTCGCCGGTGCCGGTGGTCGGCGGCGAGCTTGGCCTGGTGGCCAATGTCACCGTGACCTTCGCCATCGCCGACTGACCTTTCCGTCCCAGCAGCCCG
>JBIJDO010000116.1:0-7666 GCA_044344105.1 Tabrizicola sp. | reverse complement strand
GACCGGTTCGGTGAGGTCGGGCCGGTAGCTGGCCTGCAGGGGACCGAGCGACCCGGCGATGCGGGTGCCGGGATAGGCGGCGCGGGCCTCATGCGCTTCGGCCAGGGCGCGCAGGTGGAGCGCGTGGAACATCGGATCAAGGCCGAAGTTCCGCAGCCGGTCATGGTGGATCGCGTAGGTGTTCGTCGTCGCGATGGTCGCACCGGCGGCGAAGTAGTCGGCATGGATGTCGCGCACGAGGCCCGGATGGTCCAGCATGACCCGCGTGGCCCACAAGGGCGTCGGGTCGTCGCCGGAGCGGGCGACAAGTTCCTGGCCCATGCCGCCGTCAAGGAGGGTGATTTCGGTCATGGCTTCATCCTTTCAGTGTGGCGCTTGTGCCCGGTCCCGGAGGGTTTCGCACCCTCCGGACCTCCCGTGGAGTATTTCGAAAAGAGCAAGCACAACTTTAGTCAATTTGTCAGCTTGCGTCGCGAAAGACCTCGGCAAGAAGCGGTACCAGCCAGTCCTCGTCTTCCCTGGTGAAGGCAGCGGGCGTGTTGCTGTCAAGATCAAGGACGCCGAGAAGGTCGCCTTGCCCGTTCCGGACCGGCAGGACAAGCTCGGACCGGGTGGTGGAGGAGCAGGCGATATGGTCGGGAAAGGCATCCACATCGGGGACGTTCAGGACCTGGCCAGTGCGGGCCGCAGCGCCGCAGACCCCGCGCGAAAAGGGGATCACCAGACAGCCGTGGCCGCCCTGATAGGGGCCGATCTTCAGAAGCTCCGGTGCGACGACGCGGTAGAAGCCGGTCCAGTCGGCGAAGGGATGCGCATGGTGGATCTCGCAGGCGACGGTCGCCATCAGCGCGACGGTGTCGGTCTCGCCTTGGGTCAGGGCGCGGATCGTCCCGGCAATGGCCGGCCGGTCGATTGTGGGCGCGGGTTCAGTAGCCAAGGGCACAGCCGTCCTTTCTGGGATCGGAGGCCCCGACCAGCACGTCGCCGTCGATGCGGATCGCCTGCGCGCCGCCGAGGGGCGTGTCGGGGATGGTGACTGCATGGCCCATGTCGGCCAATTCGGCGCGGACCGCGTCGGAATAGCCGCGCTCGACCTCCATCCCGTCGCTGCCCGAGAAGCAGCGGGGCGCGTCGATGGCGGATTGAAGATCCATGCCGAAATCGACCAGGTTGGTCACGAACCGGGCATGACCCGTCGGCTGGTAGGCGCCGCCCATCACGCCGAAGGGCAGGATCACGCGACCGTCCTTCTTCAGCATCCCGGGAATGATCGTGTGCATCGGGCGCTTGGCCGGACCGGCCTCATTCGGGTGGCCCTCCTCAAGGGTGAAGCCAGCGCCCCGGTTCTGGAAGTTGATGCCGAACCTTGCCGATGCCAGACCCGCGCCGAACCCCCAGAAGATCGAGTAGATCAGCGAGACCGCCATCCGGTCGCGGTCAACCACGGTGATGTAGACCGTGTCGCGGTGGACGGCTTCGGTCAGGGGGGCCCCGGCGGGCATCGCGCGGTTGGGGTCGATCAGGGCGGCCAGGCGCGCGGCGGTCTCGGGTGCAAGCATGTGCTCCAGCCGGGCGGTATGGTCGGGGTCGGCGATGAAGCGGTTGCGGGCATCGTAGGCAAGCTTGGTCGCCTCGGCTTCGATGTGGGCGCGGGGGGCGCCGAACGGGTCCAGCGCCGCCAGGTCGAACTGCCGCAGGATGTTCAGGAGCAGGATCGCGGTCGCGCCCTGGCCGTTCGGCGGGTGTTCCACCAGCTCGACGCCGCGATAGCCGCCCGAGACAGGCGTGGTCCAGTCGCAGGCGGTGGCAAGGAGGTCGTCCCGCGTATGCGTGCCGCCGAGGGCCTGCAGCGAGGCGATCATGTCATCGGCCACTTCGCCGTCGTAAAAGCCGGCGCGGCCCTCTTTCGCGATCCGGCGCAGCACTTCGGCCTGGCCGGGCGCGCGGAAAATCTGGCCGGTGATCGGGGCCTTGCCGTCGAAGCTGTAGAAGTGGCGGGCATCGCCGGCCAGGCAGGCGATGTCACCGGCCCAGTCGAAGGCCACGCGGGGGGCGACGGGAATGCCGTCCTCGGCATAGTGGATCGCCGGGGCAAGGACCTGCGCAAGCGGCAGACGGCCGTGTTCGGCGCTGAGGCGGCAGAAGGCGTCGACGGCGCCGGGCAGGGTGACGGCCTCGATCCCCTGGGTCGGGACGACGGAATGTCCCGCCGCTCGCAGGGCAGCCGCGTCCAGCCCTTTTGGCGCGCGCCCCGAACCGTTCAGGGCAAGGATGTCTTCCGTTCCGGCGGGCTTCACGAGTGCAAAGCAATCGCCGCCGATCCCGGTCATCTGCGGCTCGGCGATCCCGAGGACCAGGGCACCGGCGATGGCCGCATCCACGGCGTTTCCGCCGGATTTCAGCATCCCGATCGCGACTTCAGCGGCAATCGGATGCGAGGTCGCGCAAATGCCGTTCCGGGCATGGACCGACGACCGGCCCGGTAGATGAAGATCGCGCGCCATGCTTCCCCCTGATCCGCCCGGCGAAGCTAGGCCGCTCGGGCAGGGAAGCCAAGAGGCAACGGGACGGGATGCCTGGCACCGGGTCGAGACCAGGGCCGACGAACCGGAGGCCGGTGTTGGGCAGGAGCGCCACTGGCGTGAGACTGTTTCACCGGTCGGGCACCAACCCCGCAGCGGAACGGAAAGGTCACGGCAATTTGGAAGGAAATGCGCAAGGCCGGGTTCCGGCAGGCAGAAGGAAGCGCAGCCGGTTCTGGCCCGGACCCCGGACATAGGTCAGGTCCTGGGTCAGGCTGCGGATCAGATGCCAGCCAAAACCGCCCTCGGGCAAATCCTGAAGTGCGACGCCTGTGACCGCGGCAAGGTGACCGGCAGGCAACTGCTCTTTGGGCATGGGCTTGCCCTGGTCGACGATCAGGAATTCAAGGCCATCGGCAACGGATGTCAGCGTGATCTCGACCGATCCGCTGCCACCCGAATAGGCATGTTCGACGACGTTGTTCAGCACCTCGGCCAGGACAAGTTCGGCCGTTCCGCGGTCATCGCCGCCAAGGCCGGACAGGGGCGGCATCGCCAGCAACCGTGCGAGGCCCAGACGCACCGAAGCCGGATCGGCGGGAATGACCAGATGCAGGCCGTTCGACCCGATGTCCGGCTCAGGCGCTGGCTGCATGCGAAACTGCGGTTTCCAAAGACGAATGGATGGTGAAGATTTTGTCCATCCGGGTAAGGCGAAACACCTTTTCCACGGTCGGCGACAACCCGGCCAGTTCAAGTGCGCGGTCCGGGCCCAGCAGTTTCTTCACCGCAACGATGGCCCCAAGGCCGCTGGAGTCGAGAAACTGGACGCGCCCGAGGTCAAGCACGACGCGGGCAGGGCCGTTCTGCGTGGCATCCCGCATCTTTTCCTTGAACTGGATCGCGGTCGCAGCGTCGATCCGGTCTTCCAGCACCCGGACGGCGATCAGGTTGGGTCTGGTATCTGTCTGCAACTGCATGGCGCATCCCTTTGCCTGGCTTTCCCTCACGGTAGGGGCAAAGCGTTAGCAACTGGTAAGCGTCAGTTGAGCTGGAAGGTGACCGGATAGCGCCCATCCTCGAAGTCGCCGAAGAGATCGCCAAGGTCGGGATGGTCCACCGGTTCGCCGGTTTCGTCGGGCACGAGGTTCTGTTCCGAAACATAGGCGACGTAGTGGCTTTGCCCGTTCTCGGCGAGGAGGTGGTAGAAGGGCTGGTCCTTGGACGGGCGGCTGTCTTCGGGAATGTTGTCGTACCATTCGTCGGTGTTGGAAAACATCGCATCGACGTCGAACACCACGCCCCGGAACGGATGCTTCCGATGACGGAGCACCTGCCCGATATGGTACTTGGCATGCGTTGTCTGCATCGATCGACCGTCCTTGATTTTTCTTTACGCCGTTGGGCGGACCCTGTCCACCGCACCGGACCACCGTCGGGGAAACAGTCTGTGGGCTTTGGTCAGACAGTCCCGGCCGCTCGCGGTTTTCTGAAGACGGGCGCTGGCCTTGCCCATTTCATCCCCCGCGCGAATGGGCTAACATCGCCGCAAAACAAGAATGCACGAGGGGCAGATGAGCAGGTTTCTCCGTGCGTCGGTCATGGTTCTTTTGCTGGCTTCCTGCGGGGGCGGCGGAAACTATTCGGCGCCGAGACAGTTGGACAACGCTTGCGCCATCCTGCGCGAACGGCCGCAGTACCTGCGGGCGATGGAGCGGGCCGAGCGCCGCTGGGGCATCCCGGTCCCTGTGCTGATGGCGGCGATCTACCAGGAATCGAAGTTCGTCGGCAATGCGCGGACCCCGCATACCTTTGCGCTGGGGATCATTCCGATGGGGCGGCAAAGCACGGCCTACGGGTACAGCCAGGCCCTGAACGGCACCTGGGAGGAGTATCAGGCCAGTGCCGGCAGCCGGAGGTCGAAGCGCGATGACATCGGGGATGCGACGGATTTCATGGGCTGGTACATGGACCAGTCCGCGCGCAGCCTTGGGATATCGAAGACCGATGCCGAGGCACAGTATCTGGCCTATCACGAAGGGCGCACCGGCTATGCCAGCAAGTCCTACCTGGACAAGCCATGGCTGGTCGAGGTGGCGGCGGCGGTCGGTGCCCGGGCCGAAATGTACGAGGGTCAGCTTGCTGCGTGCCGATAGCAGCGGCGTCAGTTCCGGCGCTTTTCAATCTCGCCGGTGATGTCGAAGAGCGAGGTGCCGAGTTTTGCGCCCTTCTTCATGTCGCCCAGGATCACCGTCGTCTGCGCGCCGAGGTCATCGGTGATGACCCATTGCCGCAGTTCCACCGGGTCGGCGGTGAACACAAGCTCGATGGTGCCGTATTCAGGGTTGTCCGGGTCCTGGGCGCGAACCCGCGTGGAGGTGCCATCCTCCTCATGGCCCACAACCGTCCTGGCACGGGCCAGATCGACATTGGCAGCTAGGATCAGGTTCAGCGGTGTGCGCTTCAAGGGATACTGTTCGGGCGGCTCGTTCGACTTGGCGTCGAAGATCGCCACCTGCTGGCCGCCCGCAATCACCAGACTGCGGTCGGGCGGCGCATATTCAAAGCGGACGCGGCCCGGGCGTTGAATGTAGAGATTGCCGGTTGAAATGCTGCCGTCGGGATTGATCTGGGTGAAGTCGGTCTCGACGGTCGTCAGTCCGTTCAGGTAGTCCGAGATCGCGGCCAGCGATATCTTTTCGGCCGCAGCAGGCAGCGGGATCAGGAAGGCGAGCGGGGCAAACAGGGCGAAGCGGCGGTTCATGACGGGATCATAACGCCTCGCCCCGCCGGA
This sequence comes from Tabrizicola sp., assembly GCA_044344105.1. Lineage (GTDB taxonomy): Bacteria > Pseudomonadota > Alphaproteobacteria > Rhodobacterales > Rhodobacteraceae > Tabrizicola. The sequence goes on along the minus strand of JBIJDO010000116.1, from coordinate 2,350 downwards.
TGCACGCCGCCTTCGACCGTCCTCGCAAGGACGTGCCGATGCCGTGAGATCGGGTGATCCGGACGGCCGGCAGAAGAGAGCGAAGGTCGGTGGACAGATGATCCCCCGGGCTTTAGGGATTTCGTTGTGTGCGACACCGGGTCGTGGCGATACCCCGGACGTGGCTGTGCTGCAGAGAGAGCAAGTGGTGAGAACCGCGAACAACGGACTGGTCGACTACGCCCGCTTTGTGGCAGCACTGGCGATCGTCTGGCTGAATGTCGATGTGCCGGGCAGCTGGCTTGCCAGTGTCGCGTTTCCCCTGTTTCTGGTGCTCCTCTTCGCGGATCATGACGCGAGCGTTCGCGAAAATGCCGATCGGTATCTCAAGCCGTTCCTGATCTGGACGGTGCTGTATGGACTGCTCAGCATCGCCTTCGCGGTGAAGGCGCAAAATCCGGCGTTGCAGTGGTGGGACTGGAAAATGCTGGTGGTCGGGACGTGGTTCCACCTGTGGGTCCTGCCCTTCGCCTTTTTCGCATCGCTTCTTGCGCCGTGGTTCCGGCATCCGCTTGCGTCGCTTGGCGCGGCGGTTCTCGTCGCAGCGCTTTTGCTGGGCAGAGGGCCGTCCACGGGCGAGGCATGGCAGCCATGGAGCTTTGGCGCCATTCCGGTCCTGGTTGCCATCGGCTTTGCGGCCTGGGGCTGGCGACTTGCGGCAACGACACTGGGGCTGTGCTTTGCCGTGCTCTACCTTGAAGAACCGTCCCCGGAAAACCTGACCGTTCTGGCCGGCACCGCGATAGCGCTGATCATCATGTCCTATCGGCTGCCGGCCTCACCCTTGTCGGCCCAATGCGCGCGGCTGTCCCTGAGCATCTACCTTGCGCATCCGCTGATCACCATTGTCGGGCAGTCCCTGCGAATCACCTGGGTCGAGCTTGGCCTGTTCTCCATCGTTGGCAGCGTCATCTTTGCCGTGATCATCGACACGGTGACGCGGGGTGGCGAGGCCGGTCGCGGCAACCCTTAGCTTGCAGGGACTGCGGTGTCAGAGAGTAAGTGACTGTTCGACACGGCGCAGCTGGACCCTTGCAAGCGCCGGGTTCGCGCCCTCGCGGTCCACGACCACGCAAAGGAGGCGCCCAGGTGCCTTTGCCAGCGGGCGGATCAGATGCAGTTCGCGACCGATGGCAACCATGATATCCTCAAGCGGCCCGGAGGGTGTCATGGCCTCCATGGCCGCAAGATTGGCGCGCGCCAGGCCAAGCTGCATGTTCTGCCAGGCGGCGATGCGGTCATCCCGGCAGTCGCCCGCCAGAACCTCCCCGGACCGGGCATCGATCAGCCAGCCGCTGATAAAGCCGCTGATCAGGCTCAGCCGCGACAGGTCGGTGCCGAAGACCTCCGGTTCTGCCCGGCGGGGCCGCACGGGGGCTGCGACGCGCGCAAACTGCGGAGCGGCACTTGCCACCTGATCGGACGGAATGGGCGCGGCACTCGGCACGATCCGGCGCAGCAGGACCACCTTCTTCTCGCGCCGGTCCTGCAGCGGCAAAAGCAGGTTCAGCCAGTCCTGCGCCGCCTGGAACCGGGCGGCAGGCATGACCGACATCGCCCGGTCAAGGCTTTCCAGAAAGCCAGCAGGATAGCCCTGCATGGTCCCGGCCAGGGGAGGGCAGGGGTCAGGCTGCTTGGCGGCCATGGCGGCAAGCCGCATCTGGCAGTTCACCGGCGTCGTGCCCGAAATCGCATGGTAGAGCGAGGCCGCCAGCGCGTAGATGTCGCTCCACGGTCCGCTGTTGCCGCCCGGTGTGTAAAGCTCGTGCGGCGAATAGCCGTCCTTGACGACGCTCAGGCCGGAATACTTCTGCGCCTCGCCCGATGCGCTGCGCCGTGCGGCACCGAAGTCGATCAGGATCGGCTCTCCTTCAGGCGTGACGAAGATGTTGTCGGGCGAGATGTCGCAATGCAGAAGGTCGTTCTTGTGCACGAAGGCGATGGCCGCGACCAGCTTGGCGGTCATCGAGACGATCTGCTCGGGCTTCAAGACACGTTTCTTCTCGTCGATGATCTCCAGAAGGTCGTGCCCGCGGATATAGTCTAGCGCCATGTAGGCGGTGTCGTTGTCCTCGAACACCTGATGCACGCCGACGATGTTCGGGTGCCGAAGCTTCGCCAGGCTTCTCGCCTCGTTCAGGAAGCTGCGCACGATCCGGTGCATGTGGTCCCTGGTGCCCTGCGATCTGGCGCGCACGCGGCTTTCGGTCCGGCGGCAGAAGGTGCTGGAGAAGCATTCCTTGATGACGACATCCCGATCCAGGCTGTCTTTCGCCAGATAGGTGATCCCGAAGCCGCCGCTGTTGATGAA